>JBOGYN010000515.1:0-6007 GCA_050696855.1 Solirubrobacteraceae bacterium
CTAGAGTGGCGCCCCGCGGACCCGCAGGGGCAAGTCGTTCGCGCGCGGAGAGCTCGCGCATGGCTCTCGGGCAAGGAGCATCGAGGCGCTGAGAATCATCACCGGCGCACTCCCGGGGTCGGTGGCCTGTCCGGTGAGCATGCCGCCGAAGCCCTGGCCGGCAAACCAGTAGCTGGCCGAGACGGCGATCGCAAGGCCGAGGAAGAATCTCGGGTGCCACCTGTACAGGAGACTTGCGCCGATGCATGCGGATGCGGTGGCCAGCGCGAGTGCGATCGTGGTGCCGCGACCTGAGGCTGCATGCGCAGCCGATGTCAGGATCCCGGACAGCCAGCTAGTGCCTGCGGGAGCTGTGGCGATGGCGTCGTGTATCGAGGCGGCGCCGTCGTTGGCTGGGAGCAGCCACAGCAGGGCCGAGCCGAGCCAGACGGCCGACCAGCACCAGCGCGCGGCGGCATCACGTCTGGTCTGACCGACCGCGTCCCCCGGCGGCCAGCAGATCAGTCCCGCCAGCAGGTAGAGCAAGGCGGCGCCCGGAGCGCCGGTCAGCGGGCTTGCTGTTCCGGTGAAGATCATCCCTAGCCCTTCTCCGGCGAACCAGATTCCGCCCGCCCAGACGAAGGAGACGAGCAGCGAGAGCTTGACGGTGGGCCGGTAGAGCAGGCCCAGGCCGATCAGGGCCTGAAGGGTTGCGGCGCCGGCGTTGAACAGTGCGACACGAGGCTCGACCAGGTCGGCGATCCAGACGATCGGCCCACCGATGATTCCTGGCTGGCCGTGGCTGGCGGGCAGGATGACGCCGGTGACGAACGTTTTGCCGAACATGTAGGGCTGGAACTGCAGCGCGCCGTCCGCCAGCCAGAGCAATCCGAGCGCGACCTGGCCGGTTCGCGCGATGTTCGTTTCGGCGGGACCGAGTTGTCTGGACATGTTGAGGTCGAGGGACCTCAGCCACCGTTGAACGGACTGACCATTGGGTTCATCGACATGTAGAGCCCGGAAGGGTTGGGGTACCAGATCCAGAAGTGCAGCGTGATCAGGTTTGGGTGCCAGAAGTTGAACGCGGCACCGGTGTGCGGACTGCTGGACGGGCACATGGACTGCGCGCTCTCAGGCACAAACGTTCCGTCCACGTAATGGCAGGCGGCTGGGAACGCCCCGTACTGCGCCCCGGGAAGCGGTGGCTTGGCGGGCCTCGAGGTGAACACCCACTCCAGCGCGCCGAGCTGCCATGTGCTGCCGTGATGCTCGTAGACGAGGATCGGCGGCTTGCGGACGTCGAACCCCTTCACGTTCGGGTTGAGGAAGTGGTAGCCCATGTCGGGGATCATCCGAGTGAGGATCCCGTAGCCCGCGGCCTTGGCCGCGGCCAAGCTGGTTGCGTACCTGGCAGTCGCCAGGCGGGCGGCCGCGAGGTCGGCGGTGAGGGTCGCATGAGATGTCGCGTGGGCGGTGTGGGTCCGCCCAGGCGCCGCACTCGCTCCGCCAGAGGCGACGGCAGTAACCGAGAGCGAGGATGTGATCGCGGCTGCGACGAGCGCGATTCGGACAGAACGCATGAGCTTCTCCTTGTGTGGTGTGGTGTTTGGCGTCGGGCCTCAGACGTAGAAGTAGGGGTCGAGGACTCGCACTTCGGTGATCCGGTCGACGGGCAGGTCGTTGGCTGTCGCCGTGGCTCGGATCGCGTCGGGGGTGGGCGCGTCGTAGACGCAGAAGGTCGTCTTCTTGTCATCGCTTACGTAGGAGTGGACCCACGAGACGCCCAACTCGGCGTTTCGGGTCACGACCGCCGCACAGATCTCGGCACCGCCGTTGGCGATCGGTATCTCGAGTCCGTTGGGGAAGGTGCGTTCGACGACGTATCTAGGCATTAGTGCTCCTTGGTCGAGTTGGCTCGGCGTGTGATTGCGTGAAGCCTGGCCTCCTGTGGTCGCGGGCACATCGGGAAGACTCCCTACACGGGCGGGCCAGTTTGTGCCTCTCGACACAAGGAGATCGGTTGCGATAATGTCCCGGTCGTGGAGGGGGCAACGCACTCCACGCCCGCCGAGCCTCGGGCGCCGCGGCTGGTCGAGATTGTCGCGAGCTTCTCGCTGGCCACGGACCTAGGACTGGGGCAGCCGATGGAGCACGGGCTCCGCTCTTGCCTGATCGCGACCCGCCTGGCGGACAGGCTCGAGCTCGAGGACGAAGACTGTTCGTCGATCTACTGGGTGGCGCTGTTGGCGATGGTCGGTTGCACCGGTTCGTCGCACGAGATGTCGGAGATCTTCGGCGATGACATCGAGTTCCGGCACGGGCTCTACGACGTGGGCCCGTCGCAGATGGCAATGCCGCGCTACTTCCTGGCGCGCGCCGGGGCGAGTGGCGGCCCGGTGCGGCGCGCGGGCACCAGGGCCTCACTGATGCTGACCGGCATGCGGGCGGTGATGGAGGGGTACGTGGCGGATTGCCGGATTACCGGTCTGTTCGCGGAGCGGCTGGGATTCGGCCAGGCGGTCAGCGGTCCGCTGCAGCAGAAGTTCGCGCGCTGGGACGGCAAGGGCATCCCGCGCGGGCTGGCGGGGCAGGAGATCGCGCTCGCGGCTCGCGTGCTCGGGTTCTCGTGGAGGCTGGAGGCCGAGCATCGGCTGCGCGGCGTCGAGGGAGCCCTCGCGATGATCGAGCGCCACGCCGGCGCGACGCTCGACCCCGCCCTAGCCTCGACGCTGTCACCAGCCCTGCCGGAGATCCTGGAAGGGCTCGAGGAGGAATGCTGGCCGGCGGTGGTGGAAGCGGAGCCCGCGCGGGCGCGCCTCACGGGAGACGCGTTCGAGTCCGCGCTTCAGGCGCTGGGCGACTTCGCCGACCTGAAGTCCCCCTGGTTCACCGGCCATTCGCGAGCGGTTGCCGAGCTCGCCGAAGCCGCCGGCTGGCGTGTCGGGATGGTCGAGCCGGACGTGACCTGTGTGCGGCATGCAGCGCTGGTTCATTCGCTCGGGCGAACCGGCGTCCCGAACACGATCTGGGATAAGAAAGGCAGCCTGTCGGTCGCCGAGCGTGAGCGAATGCAGCTCTACCCGTACTTCACCGACCGCATCCTTCGCCGCGGCAGTCTGGCCGAGCTGGCGGATATCGCCTCGGCGAGCCAGGAGCGCCTGGACGGCAGCGGCTACACGCGGGGCCTCTCGAGTGCCGCCATTCCCCGGGCGGCGCGACTCTTGGCGGCGGCCGACGTGTACCAGGCGCTGTGTGAGGCGCGGCCGCACCGGCCCGCCATCTCGGCCGAGGACGCCGCCAAACAGCTGCGCGCGGAAGTCCGAGAAGGCCGCATCGACGCCGAAGCGGCCGAGGCCGTCCTGGCCGTCAGCGGCCACCGGCCGCAGCGGACATCCACCGCTCCGGGCGACCTGACGGCACGCGAGCTAGATGTCCTGCGGCTGATCGCGCGCGGACGAACCTCGGCAGAGACGGCCCGCGAACTGGGGATCCACCCCAAGACGGTCGGCACTCACATCGAGCACATCTACACCAAGATCGGCGCCTCCAACCGCTCAGTCGCCACGCTGTTCGCGATGGAGCACAGGCTCGTCTAGCCGCCCCATCTCCCGAGCGGTTCGGGGCCTCCTGACGACCTACGGCGCGCGCATCTTTCACAAGCTCAAGCTCGACCCGGAGCGCCTTGCTTAATGCTGTCTTTATGAGTAGCGTTGCACATGTGGACCGGGTGGCCGCTGTCGTATGGGCAGCGCTGGCGTTCGCCGTTTTCCCGGCGGCGGCATCGGCGGACACGACCGTGCTCAACTTTGAGTCGGCGCCGCCGCCGATCGACTCACCCATCACCACGCAGTACCAGGCGAGCAACTTCACCTATTTCCAGTCGTCTGATGGCTTCCGTCCATATCGCGAGACGGTTGCCGCGGGCCGCGCACAGTCCGGAACCGTGGTGGCGGACATCGGGCCGAGCCATTGCTTTCAGGAAACCGGTGGACCGTGCGAGTTCGTGGTCGGCGGGACCACCGCACGCTTTACGCGCACGGCGCAGAGCGTCACGGTTTACACGGGCTTCCTCCAGGGTTCAGCCGTTCCTGACGTGAAGCTCCAGCTCACGGCCTACCGCGCCAACGGCGACGTCGCTGCCACCACGACTTCGCCCGATGTCGCCTCGACCGATATCAAGACTCCGGTCACGGTGACGAGTGCCGCTCCAGACATCGAGCATGTGCGTATGGACATCGTCAGCACGAGCACCAGCAACAACATCGGTGCCGAACTCGCCATCGACGACCTAACCGCGACCTTTCCCACCGGCACCTTGCCCGACTTCTCGGTCAGCGTTCCCGGCGGTCCGTTCGCCGCCCTGCAGGGCAAGACGACGGACGTCCCGGTCACGCTCAACCGTCTCAACGGCTCGGCCGGCAACGTCACTCTCTCCGCGTCGGGGCTGCCGAGTGGGGTCACCGCGTCGTTCACGCCCAATCCAGTGTCGGCGACGCAAACCGGCGCGACGATGCACCTCACAGCTGCCTCCAGCGCACCGCCGTTCGACGATCCGGTGCCCGTGACGGTGACCGGGGACCCGGGAGGTAACGCAAGCGTGGGGTCCGGAACCCGCTCCACTTCGACCCTGCTGCGCGTTGGCGCGAACTTCGTGCTCAAGAAGACGGCAGCGACTCCCAACCCGGCCGCGGTGCCCGCGTGCGGCTCGGTGGACGTCCCGTTCATACTCTCCCGCGACCGGACCTTCAATCAGACCGTCACGCTTTCGGTCAGCGGAGTGCCGGCCAACGTGACGGCGGAGTTCCTGCCCGGCACGACGATCGCCCCAGGTGGTGGATTCGACGCTGCGGCTGCAATTCGGCTGCACGGCGATGCGAGCTTCATCAGCCCCACATTCATCACGATCACGGCGACTTCGCCCGGCAGTCCCGACCAGACGCTGCAACTCTTTATCGGCCGTGGTACCACGAAGGCGACGGTTGACCAGGCGACCGGTAGGCCGCCGCGCTACCTGCTGCAGGGCACCTTCGTGCATGTCACCGCGGACGGGATCTGCCCCGGCACCCGTTACAGCTTCGGCGCCGAGAGCTTCCCGGCCACCGTCGACGCGAACGGCCTGGGCTTTTCGTTCACGGTTCCCCACGGCGCGAGAACGGGACCGGTGACAGTCATCCCGCCGACAGGAACGGGCGGCGCGGCGACGACCTCCAACTCGATCACGATCGAGCCGTTCTCGAGCACCGAAGGATTCCCGTTTGACAACTTCACCTTCGGTCACCTCTCCTTCTCGGAGCTGATCGAGGAGTACGGGCAGGGGCTGTACATCCACATCAACCCGTGCGTCATCGTGGACTGCACGTTCAACACCTACATTCCCGATCCGACCGTGCTCATCGTGTGGCCGGTGCTCGACTACATGCTTGGTCGCTCCGGCGGACACTGTTTCGGAATCAGCCGAGGAATCCAGGAGATGCTGTCCGGTTCCACCAACCTGACGCGCTTCAAAGCTTCGGGCAAGGTAATCCACGACCTTGGCTCGAGCAGCGGCCCGGGTTCGGGCCTCGGCGATTGGCTCGATGCCAAGCACTCCGCGCAGGGCTCCGCTCAGTTCATCTACAACTGGGCCACGCGAGACAAGAATCTGCAAACGCAGTGGGACCGGGCGCACGGCGAGCTCGCGCTGGGCCGCTCACCGATCATCACGCTCCAGAACGGGTCGTTCCTCACCGGGCAGGGCCATGCCGTCCTAGCTTATGACGAGCAGGATGTGCCCGACGGCCACGACATACTCGTCTACGACAACAACTCCCATGACGGCGCCGATGGGACCCAGAAGATCCACATCTCCTCGGATTGGCACTCGTGGTCGTTCAAGACCGCGGATGGTGGGACTTGGTCGGGCGGTCAGAACACACTGTTTGCGGTGCGCCTAAGTGACATCCCGACCACACCCGAGTTGCCTGGGGTCGGATCGCTCCTGGATGGCCTCACCACCATCTTCGGTTCGGCCGGTGGCGCCGCACACACC
>JBOGYN010000516.1:0-2463 GCA_050696855.1 Solirubrobacteraceae bacterium
CTGCGGGCGCGACGCCCGTGCTCGGTGCTGATCGGCGACCTCAACCTGCGGATCGAATTCGCTGCCGGCGAGGAGCTCCGCACCGAGATCAGCTGCAAGTTCACCCGCGACCGGGTCGCCGGCGACCTCGAGGCGGCGGGACTGGAGCTCGAAGGCTGGTTCACCGATGATGCTCATCTGTTCGGCATCTCGGTCGCGCGCGTGACCGAACCGCGCCCCGGATAGCGCGGCCCGGGTAGCGCGGCCGGGCGGCAGTAGGGTTGCCGCCATGACGGAAGAGCTCTCGCCCGCCGATCGCTCATCGCTGGCGGCCGAGCACGGACCGGTGAACATGGCCGTCGGTGGGCTGATGCTGTTCGCCCCCGAGCCGCGGCTGACCCGAGCCATGGTGACCGCTCGCCTGGCCGAGCGCATCCACCTCATCCCCCGGTTGCGCCAGCGGCTCGAAGAGCCACCCCTGGGGCTTGCCAACCCCGTCTGGACCGACGACACCGGCTTTGACCTGGACTGGCACGTGCGCCAGGCCGGCCTGCCCGCCCCCGGGGGCGACGCCGAGCTCGGCGCGCTGATCGGACGCGAATTCTCACACCGGTTGGACCGCAGCCGGCCGCTTTGGGAGGCGACCGTGATCGAGGGGCTCGCGGACGACTGCCAGGCCCTGCTGATGAAGGTCCACCACGCGCTGGTCGACGGGATGGCAGCGATCGGGCTGGCCGCGCTGGTCCTCGACCCCAGCGAGGTGCCGCTCGAGATCCCCCCGGCCGAGGGCGACTGGGAGCCCCGCCGCTACGATCTGCGCCGGCATGTCACGCGGCTCGCCTCCCGGCCGCTGGCCCTGGCTCCCCGGCTGATGCTGGACGGCATGCAGCGCGCCCTCACCCCTGACCCCCGACGGGCCGCCGCCGAGATGCGCCGCGCCACCGAGGTCGCGCTCGAATTGGCCCGCACCCGGCCCAGCGCGCCGATGACGCCACTCAACCGGCCGATCTCGCCCAACCGTCGCTTCGCCCTCGCCACGGGGGATCTGGCCTCCGTCAAGCGGGTCGGCAAGGCCGCCGGGGCGACCGTCAACGATGCGCTGCTCGCCGTCGTGGCGGGCGCGCTCGGGCGCTATCTGGAAGCGTCAGGGACTTCAACGGGACGGGCGGGACGGGCGGGACGGGCGGGACAGGCGGGACGGGCGAACTCCGATGCCCGCCCGGTCGCCCTCGTGCCGGTCAGTGTCCGGCCCACCAGCTCGTCCGAGGGCGAGACTGGCAACCGGATCTCGACCGTGTTCGTGGACCTGCCGGTCGGCGAGCCCGAGCTGGCGCAGCGGATCCGGACGGTGGCCGAGCAGACCCGGGAGCTGAAGGAGTCCGCCGCTGTCCGCGCCGGGGCGATGATGGTGGGCGCGTCCGGGTTCGCACCGCCGCTCGTCTCCGGCCTGCTGGCGCGGACGATGGGGACTGTGCGGGCCTTCAATCTCGTCGTCTCCAACATCCCCGGTCCGCAGCAACCGTTCTACTTCAGCGGGGTGCGCCTCCGCGGTGTCTACCCAATCGTGCCGCTGAATCCGGCCAACCAGGGACTGACAATCGGGATCATCAGCTACGACGGGCGGCTGTGCTTCGGCCTGCTCGCCGATCGTGGTCTCGACCCGCCGCTCGCCGTGGCCGCCGCCGGCCTACGCGAGGAGCTGGACCAGCTCGAGCGCTCGTAATGAGCCCGAGCGAAAGCGGCCTGACCCGCTAGCTGAGCCGCTCGATCAGCATCGCCTGTCCCATCCCGCCGGCCACGCACATGGACTCGATGCCGTAGGTGCCTCCGCGCGTGCGCAGGCCGTTGATCAGCGTGGTCATGATCCGCGCGCCGGTCATACCGAACGGGTGCCCGAGGGCGATCGCGCCGCCGAACGGATTGAGCTTCTCCTCCGAGATCCCGAGGTCCTCACGGCAGGGGACGATCTGGGCCGCGAACGCCTCGTTGATCTCGACGATGTCGATGTCGTCCATCGTCATCCCGGTCTGCTTGAGCAGCGCCTGGATGGCCGGGATCGGACCCAGGCCCATGATCTCGGGTCGGATCGCCGCCACGGTGGACGCGACGATCCGCGCCATCGGAGTCAGGCCCAAGCTCTCGGCCTTGGCATCGGACATGACCAGGACCGCGGCGGCGCCGTCGTTGAGCGGGCACGAAGTCCCCGCCGTGACCGTCCCGTCGGGCCGAAACGCGGGCTTGAGCTGACCCAGGACCTCCATCGTCGTTCCGGCCCGGGGGCCGTCGTTGCCCACCATCCCGGCCAGCCCCAGGGCATTGGCCAAGGCGTGGACGAACGGCCGGAAACCTACCCCCTGGACGACTCCTTCGACCCTGACCCGGGACCTCACCCGGGAAGGAACGGGGACCGAGCCTGGGGAGGAGGTCGGGGCGGCCCTGCGGGCAGCCACCAATCGCTAGGCGGCGACCAGGCGGGGCCCGGAC
>JBOGYN010000517.1:0-1954 GCA_050696855.1 Solirubrobacteraceae bacterium
GATCCGCCTCCAGGACGACCTCCTCTCCGAGGTCACCGAGATCGCCCAGGCCTACTCGGGTCGCTGCGATCGCAGCAAGCTCCCCGCCCGATCCACCTGGATCCAGCGCCGCGAGCGCCCGGTCGTCCCCGCCTCCTGACGCTGGCCGTCCAGCCGGGCGACGTGATCGTCGCCCGGCGCAGAGCGCCCGGCTTTAGCCTGGAATCAGGCCGTCACCCTGGAACTCCGTCTGCGCTTCTTCCAGAGAGACATCGGGGGGCGGCAGAATGATGTCGGAGCCGAACATCTCGTCGTCGGGGACCGGCTTGCCGTGCGTGCGGACATAATCGAGCAGGCGCCCGAACACGTCCTGGAAGCCGGCCTCGTCGGAGGCCTCACAGACTGACACGGCCTCGTTGTCGAGCTCGTTGAGCCCGGCGGCGTCGGCGTCGGAGATCTCGTACTGACCCTCGTTGGAGATGCGGACGATCATCGCCGCTACTCCTGGGGGGGCCCGGCGCCGCCGGTGCCGGCCGTATCGGCGGGAGCAGCGGGACGGGCGGGGGCGCCTTCGCCGCCGCCGGCGCCGAGCTCGCCCTTGGCGCCACCGACCCCGAGCTCGGCCTTCATCTTCTCGAGGTCGGTGTCGACCTCGCTGGTGCTGGAGAGCTGCTTGAGCTGGCGGTCGATGTCGTCGTCACCGGAGCCGAGCGCGGTCAGATCCTCAAACGTGCCCGATGCCTCCAGTTCCTGGACGGCGTCGGCGCGAGCCTTCATGTTCTCGGTCTTGTCCATCGCGCGCTGCATGGCGAGGCCCACATCGGCCATCTCCTCGCCCATGCCCGTAGCGGCCTCAGAGATGCGCACCTGCGCCTCGGAGGCGGAGTACTGAGCCTTGATGACCTCCTTCTTGGAGCGGAACTGCTCGATCTTGGCGCGCAGCTTCTGCTCCGATGCGGTCATCTGCTCCTGCTGCTGCCCGAGCTGAACTACCTGCGAGTCAAGCGACTGGAGTTCGGTCTGCGCGACGTTCTTGCGCTCGAGCGCGGTCCGCGCGAGCTCCTCGTTCCCGGCCGCCAGCGCCTGGCGGGCTTGGGTGTCGAGCTTGACCACCTGCTGCTGGAGCTTCTCCTCTTGCAACTGGAGCCGCTTCTTGGACGTGACGACGTCGGCGATGCCCTTCTTGACGTTCTGGAGCAGCTCGATCTGCTTCTGATAGCTGTACTCGAGGGTCTCTGACGGATCCTCGGCACGATCGAGCAGCTTTGAGATCTTCGCTTTGACGACTGTCGACATGCGCCCGGAAAGGCCCGGCATCGCATCCTCCTTGGGCAGGGGCTGGACTCTCTGTGATTAGCCTAGCGACCGCTCGTATGCGCGGGCCCGCCCAGCGCTCCAGCACCTCGAGCCTCGGGTATGGCGCCCGGGATGGGTCCGGTCCTCGCCGGTCACCGGCGCCGGCGGGTTCGCGGCTTCGCTTCCTGTCAGGATCTGGGCCGTGGACCCCCGACCCGTCTCTGAGTCCTGCGCGGTACTCACCCACTGGATGGGGGTCACCGACGCCAACAGCGCCGGCAACATCCACGGCGGAACGATCATGAAGCTGGCCGACGAGGCCGCCGGGTTGGCAGCGATCAAGTACGCCCGCCAGCGCGTGGTCACGGTCGGCATGGACCGGATGGACTTCCTGGTCCCGATCTACGTCGCCGAGCTGGTCACCTTCCGGGCCACCGTCAACGCCGCCTGGCGCACCTCGATGGAGGTCGGGGTGCGGGTCGAGGCCGAGAATCCGATCACCGGCGAGACACGACATACCAACACCGCCTACCTGACGATGGTCGCGCTCGACCCTGAGGGCCGCCCCGCTCAGGTGCCACCGCCGCTGGCCGTCACGCCGACCGAGCAACGGCGGCTACGGGAGGCGGAGATGCGCCGCGCCAACCGCTTGGCCGAGCGCGCCCAGATGCTCGAGCAC
>JBOGYN010000518.1:0-1636 GCA_050696855.1 Solirubrobacteraceae bacterium
GCTGCACCTTGAACGTAAGATCGTCGACGGCGGTCTTGTCGCCGTACTGCTTGGTCAGATTGTGGGCCTCGATCATGTCGCTCCTTCTCGCGATTTCCGTAACCGCCACGCTAAGCAGCTAACGGCGCCCCCGCATCGGCCATCAGGGCTGCTCGCACCCCCGCCGACCGGCTCGATTGTTGGCTGTTTCTCATCCCCTCGGATGACGCGCCTGACCGGGAGCCGCCCACCCACTCGTGCGAGGATTGACCGGTGACGCCGGCAATTCGCATCTGTGGGGCGGAGTTGGCGGTGGCGGCTGGCGGTCTGGCCGCGTTGGAGAGCTTCTACGCCGAGGGGCTGGGGCTCTCGACGCGGGCTAGCGAACCTGATCGGCTGCGGGTGGCTGTGGGCTCAGCGACGCTCACCTTCGTCAGCAGCCCTGACTCGACGCGACCTTTCTACCACTTCGCCCTGCTGCTTCCGGGCAATCGCTTTGACCCAGCGCGGGACTGGCTGTCGGCGGCTTCGCCGTTGCTGGCGCGGCCGGGCGAACAGGGGCCGACCTTTGCTTTCGACGCCTGGAACGCCCAGGCCTGTTACGCGCACGACCCGTCCGGAAATATCGTGGAGTTGATCGCCCACCGCGGCGTGGAGGAGTCCGATCACACGGGACCGTTTGACGCCGGCGAACTCCGCTCACTGTCCGAGATCGGGCTGGTCGGTGCGGACCTTCCCGAGTTCGTGGAAAACCTACGCCCGATGGGTCTAGAGCTTTGGTCTGGCCAGGTAAGAAACGATGGCGCCGGCCTGGGCTTCGTTGGCCGTCAGGCCCACACACTGATCCTTTGCTCGGCAGGTCGGCCCTGGCTGCCGACCGGCCGGCCGGCCGAGTCACATCCGGTCGAGGTCACGATGACCTCGGCGACCGGATCGATCGTCAGGGCCCGGGTAACGGACGGGCGTCCGGTGCTCGTTGGCTGACGCCGCTTAGAGCACCCGTAGCTTGCGCTCGGATAATCGCATCGAGCTGCGCCCCGAAGAGAAACACGGTGGTCGAAACGTACAGATACGCCATCGCGACGATGGTCGCGGCCAGGCTTCCGAACACGGAGGCGTAGGAGGCGATCGCCGTCAGGTAGAGATAGAAGGCGAGTGACACGATCACCCACAGTCCGATCACGATCGTCGCGCCGAGACTCACCCACGGCAGTGGTTGCCGGGTCGCCGGAGCGTGTCTGACCAGGAGGCCAACGGCGAGCAGCAGCAGCGCGACAGCCAGCGTCCAGCGCACAACGAATGCCAGCACCTGCACGACGACGCTGGGCTGAGCCACTGAGAAGAAGGGCGCGAGCAGCAGGGACAGCGCGGCCAGGATGAAACATCCTCCCACCTCGATCGAGAGCACGAAGGAGACCGAGTAGCGCTTGCGAAACGATCGCTCGCTGGACGCACCGTAGATTCGTGCTAGCGAGCCCATCACCGCCCGGACCGCACCGGACACCTGCCACAGCGCCAAGCCGCCGCCGAACGTGGCCCACAACAGGCGCCGCCCGGCAAAGACGGTGTCCACGGCGTTGGAAATCACCGCGAACACGGGGGGCGAGACATTCGTCCGAATCTCAGGCTCGAGGTGGTCGTGCCAGACACCGTTGAG
>JBOGYN010000519.1:0-2843 GCA_050696855.1 Solirubrobacteraceae bacterium
TGGTCCTGGAGCATCCAGACCGCTCGGCGTCGACGCTGCGGGCTCAGAATTTTCCCTTCGAGATCTCCTTCAACGCCGCGACCTCCAACACCTGATCGGCCACGATCCGCTTGAGCTTCTGATTCTCGGCCTCCAGCTCCTTCCACCGCTTCACATCGTCGGCTTTCATCCCACCTGTGGGTGGCCATGGGATTCTCCCCAGTGGCGGCCATGAAAGTCCTCGTTGATGGCCGCTAATTCTCCCCATGGGCGGCCACGAATCTCCCCACCGCTGTTGCCCTGATCTGTCTGACTCCGGCGCGTCTTGTCCAGACGGCGACCCGGAGGCGGGCCTTGAAGAAAGCGGAGGACGTGATGGAGATCTTGGAGGCGTATGACCTGGCGGGGACGCTGCGTGGTGCGGCGGCCCTGGCGGGGTGTGATCACAAGACGGTCGGGTATTGGGTTCGCGCGCGCGAGCTGGCGGGTGGGATTCCGGCCGCAAAGCGCCGGCGCCCGGCGGTCGGCGACTTTGCGGGCAAGATCGACGAGCTGGTCGTGCGGTCACACGGGCGGATCCGGGCGGATGTCGCGCACCGGAAGCTGGTGGCGATGGGGTATCTCGGTTCAGAGCGCACGACCCGGCGGTGGGTCGCTGACGCGAAGCGCCGGTGGCGCCAAGAGCACGGGCGGCGCACGCGGCCGTGGATCCCGGAGCCTGGCTTGTGGATGCAGTTCGATTACGGCGACGGGCCGAAGATCGATGGTCGCGGCACGGTGTTGTTCTGCGCGTGGTTGGCGTGGTCGCGCTATCGAGTCGTGGTCGCGTTGCGCGACAAGACGATCGCGTCGGTGGTGATGGGGTTAGACCGCGCGCTGCGCCGGTTTGGCGGCGCGCCGACCTATGCGCTGACCGATAACGAGCGGACCGTGTCGGTCGATCATGTGTGCGGGATCGCGGTCCGCAACCCCCAGATCGTTGCGGTCGCGCGTCACTATGGATTGACGATCGCGACGTGCGTGCCGGCTGATCCGCAATCGAAGGGCGGCAGCGAGGCGACGGTGCGGATCGCGAAGGCCGATCTGGTCCCGACCGATCACAACCTGCGCCCGGCCTATGCGTCGTTCTCCGAGCTCGAGGCGGCGTGTGAACAGTTCATGGCTGACGTCAACACGCGGCCGCACCGGTCAACCCAGGAGCCGCCGATGATGCGCCTGGGTCAGGAGCACCAGCGGCTACACCGGCTCCCACGCGTGCCGCACACGGTCTGTTTCGGGCAGACGCGCAAGGTCAATTGGCAGTCGACAATCAGTGTCGGCGGGGCGATCTATTCCGTCCCGCACCAGCTGGTCGATCAGCGGGTATGGACGCGCGCTGACGGCAACGACCTCGTCGTCGTGCACGCCGACAGCCCTGAGGGCCCACGGGAGGTTGCACGCCACCCGCTGACCACGCCCGGGCGACCAGCCATCTGCGACGAGCACTATCCACCGCGTCCCGCCGGCGCCCTGGAGCGCAAGCCGAGAGCACGCAGCGCAGAGGAGCAGGCGTTCCTTCAGATCGGCGCTGCCGCCGAGCAGTGGCTGATCAAGGCCGCCGCGGCGGGCGCGCAACGCGTGCGGCGCAAGATGGCCGAGGCGGTTGATCTCGCCAAGCTCCATGGCTCAGACCAGGTCAACCGGGCGCTCGAGACGTGCGCGCAGGCCGGGCGGTTCGCTGACGGGGATCTCGCCGCGATCCTCTCTCACCAGCAGCGCACCGGTGGGCTGATCGCGTTCCCCGCGCGCTCTGAGGCGTCGTCGTTGCAACGCTCCACCAGCAGCTGGGAGGGATTTGGCACATGACCGTCAAACCCCCACCGCCACCCCCGATCCCCGACGAGCTAGACCGGCTGCTGCGGCGTTTGCGGATGCCCTATGTGCGCCGGGCCGCCCCGGAGGTGATCGCCACCGCCGCCAGCCAGCGATGGGAACACGCCGAGGTCCTGCGCGTCCTGCTCGTCGAGGAGGCCGCCGGCCGCGACCAGGCGACCATCCGGATGCGCCGCCGCGCCTCCGGACTGCCGGCCGGCAAGACCTTCGACGCCTGGGACGAGAAAGCCTCGGCGATCCCAGCCAAAACCCAGCACGCACTCAGAACGCTGGAATGGATCGAGCGCGCCGAAGTCCTGGTGGCATGCGGACCATCGGGCACCGGGAAGAGCCACTTCGTTGAAGCCCTCGGACATCTCGCGATCGACAAAGGCAAGACCGTCGCGTGGCACACCCTGGAGACCCTCGCCGAACTGCTGCGCCGCCACCGCGCTGATGACAGCGTCACCAAGGCAATGGGCAAGCTGATCCGTTCCGATCTGATCATCATCGACGACGTCGGCCTGCTCCCGGTCTCCACCGACGCCGCCGAGGCGCTGTTTCGCGTGATCGACGTCGCCTATGAGAAGCGCTCGATCGCGATCAGCTCCAATATCCACCCCTCCGGATTCGATGAGCTGATGCCCAAAAGCCTCGCCACCGCGACCGTCGACCGGCTCCTGCACCACGCCCACGTCCTCATCACCGACGGTTCAGACAGCTACCGCCTCGCTCAAGCGACCGCTGGCAAGGGGGTCACGCCCCTGACCTGAGACCCACTCGCAGACCCATGATGGTGGGGAGATTCGTGGCCACCAGTGGGGAGAAATAATGGCCACCAGTGGGGATATTCGTGGCCGTCGTTGGGGAGAACTCGATGGCCATTGACAACACCGCAAACAGTGCTTATGGGGCTACCCCGATGCGACCAGGATGCGACCACGAGCGGTGCCACATGTGCGGGAGCTTGCACGACCTCGCATTTTCGATGTACCGCGTACGATGCCTAAACC
>JBOGYN010000520.1:0-1614 GCA_050696855.1 Solirubrobacteraceae bacterium
GCCCTGACCAAGATGCTCCCGTTCTTCAAGCTCGGAGTCGGCGGGCCGGTGGCCGGCGGGCACCAGTACGTGCCGTGGATCCACCTCGATGACGTGGTCGGTGCGCTGATCCGGTGCGTCGACGACGGCGGCGCTGAGGGACCGGTCAACGTCACCGCGCCCAACCCAGTCACGAACACCGAGCTGTCGCACGCCCTCGGCCGCGCGCTCGGACGCCCCGCGGTCCTGCCCGTGCCCGGATTCGCCGTCAAGCTGCTCTATGGCGAGATGGCCGAAATCGTCACCACCGGGCAGCGCGTGGTTCCCGCGCGCCTGCGTCAGCTGGGCTACGAGTTCCGCCATCCCGAGGTCGAGCCCGCGCTGCGCGACGTGCTCGGCGGCTCGTGAGGACGCACCGGCTCGAGCGCGAGCAATTTCTCGCCCATCCGGTCGAGCAGGTCTTCTCCTTCTTCGCCGAGGCCCGCAACCTCGAGCGGCTGACCCCGTCGTGGCTGAGCTTCCAGGTGCTGACCCCCGATCCGATCGAGATGAACGTGGGAACCCTGATCGACTATCGCCTGCGGGTCCACGGGCTGCCTCTGCGCTGGACATCGAGGATCGAGGAGTGGGTACCGGGCCACGCGTTCATCGATCGCCAGGTCAAGGGGCCCTACCGGCTGTGGCATCACCGTCACAACTTTGAGGCCCGGGGCCGGGGAACCGCGGTACACGATGTCGTCGATTACGCGCTCCCGCTCGGGTTCGCGGGTGAGCTCGCGCATCCGCTGTTCGTCAGGCGCGACCTCGCACGCATCTTCGCCTTCCGCCACGAGGCGGTCAAGCGCCTGTTGGCGTGAGCTCTCTGCTCTGGCTGCGGCGTGATCTGCGCCTCCGCGATCATCCCGCTCTGCGGGCCGCGCTCGCCGCCGGTGGACCGGTCGTGCCCGTGTTCTGCTTCGACGACGGCCTGCTCAAGGGTCGTCACGCCTCCGGGCCCCGCACTCAATTCCTGCTCGAGTGCCTAGCCGACCTCGACGGATCGTTGCGCCAGCGGGGAAGCCGCCTGTTCGTCCGCCACGGCGCGCCCCAGCGTGAGCTGCCGGCGCTCGCCCGGGCGCTCAGGCTCGAGTCGGTCCATTACACCAGCGATGTCAGCCCGTTCGCCCGCGCGCGAGAGTCCGATGTGCGCGCCGCGCTCGAGGAGGCGGGCGTGGCGGCGGTTGCGCACCCGGGGATGTTCGCGGTCGATCACTTGGAGCCGATCCGGACCGGCGCCGGGGACCCGTACACGGTGTTCACGCCGTTCTACCGCAACTGGCGCCAGCAGCCTCGCCGCCCCGTGCTCGGGGCCCCCCGCGGGCTCGAGCCACCGGGCACCGAGGTCGCAGCCGGGCGGCTGCCCCAGCTCGCCGATCTCGGCCTCGAGCAGGAGTGCAGCGATCCGGCGCCCGGCGGTGAGCAGGCTGGGCGCGAGGCACTGCGGCGGTTCCTGGCCGGCGCCGTGCACCATTACGCCGACGGTCGCGACGCGCTCACCGGCGAGAACGTTTCGCGCCTCTCGCCCTATCTGCACTTCGGGTGTCTCTCGCCGCGCGAGATCGAGGAGCGACTGCCGGACGGCGAGGGAGCGAGCGC
>JBOGYN010000521.1:0-1522 GCA_050696855.1 Solirubrobacteraceae bacterium
TGCACGGTGGCGGGCTTGGATTTGACGTTTTCGGCGCCGAAAAGCGTGAGCGTGTTGTTCGCTGTCGCTGATGAGGACATGTCGGGGGCGTTGTCAGACGCGCATGAGCGGGCGGTCGATGCTGCGTTGGCGTATTTGGAGCGGGAGGCGTGCTTTACCCGCCGCGGTCGTGACGGCGTAGAGCGGTTGGCCGGGGAGGGGTTTGTCGCGGCGTCGTATCGGCATCGAATGTCGCGGGCGGGCGATCCGCAGCTGCACACGCACGTGGTGGTCGCGAACATGACTCGCGCGGAGGGGCGTTATACGTCGCTTGATGCCCATGCGATCTATGAGCATAAGTCGGCGGCGGGCGCGCTTTACCGGGCGGTGCTGCGAGCCGAGGTGAGCGACCGGCTGCCGTGGGTTTCATGGCGGGCTGTGAGCCGGGGCCTGTTTGAGATCGAAGGTTTTCCGGAGAATGTGCTGCGGCATTTCTCCCAGCGACGGGTGGAGATCGAAGAGCGAGCCTTGGAACTCGCGGGTGTGGCTGCGGATGGGCTCTCGCGCGAGCGGATGCAGGGGATCGCGCTCGCGACCCGCAAGGCTAAACGGTACGGGGTGGATGGCGGTAGCTGGCGTGATCAGGCGCGCGCCCGCGCGGCCGAGCACGGCTTTGGCGACCGCGAGCTCGGCCGGCTGCAGACACGCAGCGTCACTGGGCTTGGCGAGGCCGACGCTTCGAGACTCACGGCACGCCTGTCTGGTCGGAACGGGTTGACCGCCACGCACAACACGTTCGCGCGGCGTCACGCGCTGGCTGAGATCGCCGGCTTCTTTGAGCAGGGCGCGACCGTCGCGCAGCTGGAGCAGACGACAAGCCGCTACCTCACCGATCCGACCGTTCGGACGCTGCATGCCGGCCCTAAGAGCGAGCCGCGGTACACGACCGAGGGTCTTCTCGCCGGCGAGCGAGAGATCGTGCAGGGTGCCGAGCGCCGCGCCGGCGACCGGCTCGAAGCGCTCCCGGCCCACCTCGTCGACCGCGTCCTGGCTGGCTATCAGCCCGCGCTGAACGATGATCAGGCGGCGGTGCTGCACGCGATCGTGTCCGGCGGGCGGGGCGTTGATGCCGTGACGGCGTTGGCGGGGACGGGTAAGACGACGATGATCGGCGCGGTCGCTGCGTGCTATGCGCAGGCTGGCTGGAGGGTGCTCGGCACCGCGCCGACTGGGCGTGCCGCCCGGGAGCTGCGCGACACGGCCGGGATCCCGGCCAGCACGATGCACGCGCTGCTCGCACGCCTCGGGCAGGACGGAGGGTTCACTGCGCGCACGGTGGTGATGCTTGATGAGGCAGGGATGGCGCCCACGCGACAGACCGCTGAGCTGTTCGCCTATGCCGAGCGCGCCGGGGCGAAGCTGATCGCGGTTGGTGATCCGGGACAGCTTCGATCCGTCCAGGCGGGCGGGTGGCTCGGCGCGATCGCACGCCGCCAGCCAACACCGATGCTGCGGGAGGTCATGCGCCAGCGCGACCCCAAGG
>JBOGYN010000522.1:0-3621 GCA_050696855.1 Solirubrobacteraceae bacterium
CTGTATGCCCGTAACGGATACGATTGGGCTCGGCGAATGCGCGGCTCAGAGGTGGCTCGGATGTTCGCGCTGGCCCAGCTCCGGCACGTGGGGAATTCGCTTCCCTATCGTCGGGGACGGTTGCGGCCATCGGTGGCGATACCGGCGCTGGCGGTTGTGGGCGCCGCCTGAATACTGGACCACCTGCGCCGGTTGAAAAGTGGACCACCTGGCGCCGGGTCGGACGCGTCCGGCTGGTCCCGGACCCTCGCTCGGTCATCGTGATCGAGGCGGGGAGGAAGGCGTGTGGTCGGCGTGGAGCAGTGGGCCGAGATCAGGCGGTTGTACTTCGTTGAGAAGCGCTCGAAGCGGGCGATCCACAGGCTCACCGGGGCGCACCGCGACACGGTCACGCGCGCGATCGTGAGCGAGGAGCCGCCGACGTACGACCGGCCGTCGACGGGGTCGAAGCTTGATCCGTTCAAGGACTGGATCTGCGCGCAGCTGCGGGCCGATCCGTCGATCCAGTCGTTGCGGCTCAGAGAGATGGCGACCGAGCTTGGGTATGAGGGCGGCAAGTCGATCTTTGATGACTATGTCCGTGAGGTCCGCCCACGGTTCGTGGTGGCGCGGACGTTCCAGCGGACGATCTATCGGCCGGGCGAGTTGGTGCAGTGCGATCTGTGGGAGCCCAAGGGGCTGATCCCGGTCGGGCATGGGCAGCTGCGCCGCGGATATGTGGTGACCGCGGAGGTGTGCTGGTCGCGGGTGATCGCCGGCGCGTTGATCTTCTCCAAGGAAGCGCCGGACATCCTCTGCGGACTCGGCCGCTGCCTCGGCCGGTTTGGGGTGCTCCCGGAGAAGCTGGTGTGGGATCGCGAAGGTTCGATCGCTGGCGGCGGCTGCCCGACCGAGCCGTTCGCCGCGTTCTGCGGGCAGCTGCGGGTCGGCTGGGTGATCTTGGACGCGCGCGATCCGCAGGCGAAGGGCGTGCTCGAGCGCTCGCACCGGTTCCTGCGAACCAACTTCGAGCCGGGCAGGCGGTTCGCGAACGAGCTCGACTTCCAGGACCAGTTCGACAGCTGGTGCGAGAAGGCGAACGGGCGGGTGCACCGCACGATCCGTGCCGTCCCGGCCGAGCGGCTCGGCGAGGAACGACTGCGGATGCGGCCGCTGCCCGAGCGGCTCCCCGACGTCGACCGCCGAGTCGTGGTTCGTGTTCCGCAGCAGCCGTATCTGCGGGTCGATCGCAACGACTACTCGGTCGACCCGCGGTTCGCCGGGCGGCGTGTCGAGCTGAGCGTCGCCCAGCAGCTTGTGACCGCGACCGTGCTCGACACGGGGGAGCTGGCGTGCCGGCACCGGCGCGTGTTCGCCAGCGGGCTGACGTTCACCGATCCGGCGCATCAGACCGAGCTTGACCGGCTCCGCGCGCGTCGCCGCCAACGCGATCAGGTCGAGGTCGAGATCCGGCCGCTCTCCAGATACGACGCGTTGATCCCGGCATGACCGAGCAGGCCGAACTCGCGCATCTGTTCCGCTCGCTGAAAGCCCCGGCGGCGGCCCGCTCGCTCCCTGCGCTCGCCGAGCGGGCCCGGGAGGAGACCTGGAGCTATGAGCGGTTCGCCGAAGCGCTGCTCTCAACCGAGGTCTCCGCCCGCGACAGCCATGGCGGCGAAGGCCGGATCAAGACGGCCCGGTTCCCGGCCCGCAAAACGTTGGAGGAGTTCGACTTCACCTTCCAGCGCTCGATCAAGAAGCCGATCATCGAGCACCTCGGGCAATTGGACTTCCTCCACGCGCGCGAGAACGTGATCATGCTCGGACCGCCCGGGACCGGCAAAACGCATTTGGCGATCGCCCTGTCGATCCGCGCGTGCCTCGCCGGACAGCGGGTGCAGTTTCAGACCGCGACCGAATGGGTCGCCCGCCTGAGCGAAGCGAAACGACAGGACAACCTTGACGCCGAACTGCGCCGCTTGTCGTTCATCCCGCTGCTCGTGATCGACGAAGTCGGCTACATCCCGTTCGACCCCGAAGCCGCCAGCCTCATGTTCTCGCTGGTCTCCAACCGCTACGAGCGCGCCTCGATGATCGTCACCAGCAACAAGCCGTTCAGCAAATGGGGCGAGATCTTCGGCGACGACATGGCCGCCACCGCGATGATCGACCGACTCATCCATCACAGCGAGATCCTGAGCCTGAAGGGCGACAGCTACCGGCTGCGCGGCAAGGACCTCGACACCCGGATCGGCGCCAAACCCGCCGAAATCGGCTGACCCACACCCCTCGCCGCCCTCGCCCAGGGCCGCAGAACGCCGCACAACACGCCGATCGAGCCTGCCCGACCCCGTCGACGGGGCTTAAAGCGACCATCGCCGCCACTGCCTCGCCTACGGCTCGGCCTCGCGACGAAGGTCGCTTTGCCTTCACGGACCCAGGACCCGGGGGTCAGATCTCAACCGGCGCTAACCGACACCCCTGTGGTCCAGTTTTCAACCGGCGCGGGTGGTCCACTTTTCGATCGGCCTTGACACGGTGGTCGCGCGCTGTATTCGAATGCACGAGCAGGCAGCCACAACGTGAGCGCGACGCCCGGTCGCGGCCGAGCTGCGCCAGCGGGCCGGCATGGCACGAGGACAGCCCGCGGTCCAGCTCTCGCGCGACGATCTGTCACCCCGGGTGCGATCGAGCGCCGGTGGACTCGGGAGCGCGTGCTCGACGCCGTGCTGCGCTGGAGCACACGCTACGGTCGGCTGCCGTCCTCGTACGACTGGTCGCGCACGCACGCGCGTCGCCGTGGCGCGAGCCGCTCGAACGACTCAGCACAGACGACTGGCCTTCCGCCGGCGTGACCGCCGTCTACGGGAGCTGGAAGGCGGCACGAGCTGCCACCAAGCAGTTCGTCCAGGCTGACGATGGCAATCGACGGTCGCCGGAGCGTCGGTCCTGACGACACACGGCCGGCCGAGCGGGAGGTCATCGCCGATCGCCGGCCGAACGCGCACTGCTGTGCAGGAGGCGGCTAGGCAGATCGGGATTCAGGGCCGGAAATGCTGTACCTATAAGGCAGTGCCTCCTAGCGGCGATGGAAACGGAGCGCAGTGTCGTGACCACCCAAATCGACGAGCTCGGCCGGGCCCAGCGCCGGGTGCGGGCGGTAGCGTCGGTCTCGGACCGGGCGGCCGTCACGACGGTGGAGCCGATCCCGAGGATCGCGCTGACGCAGCAGGAGGCGTGCGCCTCGCTCGGCTGCAGTGAGGAGTTCTTCGTTGAGCACATTCGTCCCTGCCTACGGGTTGTGCGCCGGGGCCGGAAGCGGCTCTTCCCGGTCGCCGAGCTGCGGCGGGCGGTCGACGAGATGGGCGTTGGTGACATCGGTGGGCCCGTGCCGCCCCCAGTTGCACCTGTTGCGCAAACTGAGCCGACGCCGCCAGCACCTCAGCCGTCGTCGGGCGACACTACGGAATAGCGAGCTTTCCGCGTCCGACTCGGTTCGGGTGCACGACGCCGGCCGCTGGTGCGGGCTACTCCAGTTGGAAGTCCTCTGCTTCGAGGACGTCCTGAGTCCCGACGATCGGCGTGCTGCCGATCGACCGTAGCCGTGAACCATGGAGCAGATCAGGAATCACGTCGGGAAGG
>JBOGYN010000523.1:0-12024 GCA_050696855.1 Solirubrobacteraceae bacterium
GATGTCCGTGAGCCAAAGCTCGTTCGGTCGGTCTCTGGCGAACACCCGCCGGACGAGATCAAGCGAGGTGACCTACGCAAGCCTCGCGCCCTTCGGCAACCGGCGATTCGGAACCCCGCGGATACCAAGTTCGCGCATGATCGACTCCACCGAACTGTGGCTCACAGCGATGTCGCGACCGAACGTCAGCTCCGCAGTGACGCGCCTGATCCCATAGGTGCCGCCGGAAGCCTTGTGCACATCAACGATCTCACTAGCGAGCCAGATCCGCCGGAGCGTTCTGGGTGGGTCCGGGCGGTCCTTCCACGCGTAATAGCCCGACACCGATACGCCCAAGGTCCGGCATGCGTGCTCGATGTTGAGTCCCTGCCCGGTCAGAGAGTCGATCACCGGGAAGAGCCTTTTGGGCTGATTCCTTCCTTCACGAACACCTCGTTGATCTTCCGCGAGACCGCCAGCTCGGTTTCAAGCTCCTTGATCCGCTTCCTGGCGGCGGCAAGCTCGAGCTGCTGCTCAGTCGTCTTCCCGAGCTCCTCGCCACGGTCGACGCGATCCTGTTTGAGCCAGTTATAGATCGTCACCTCGGCCACCCCGAACGTGACCGCTAACTGCGCGACACGCGTTCCGGAGCGGGCGAGCTCTATCACCTGACGACGAACTTCCGGCGAGTACTTGCGAGGCATAGGACAGGATCCTTCCTGCCGCGGACCTCAGAACCCAGACTCCATTTTCCCCAGGGCAGATCCCCGCCTACACAGTTTCTAGGACACCCTCGGTGGCCCAGTATTCACCCGGCGCCGACAGGGGTTGCGGCTCGTGTTGACGATCGGGAAGTTGGGGACGAGCGCGGCTCAGCTGGAGTATTTCGATGCGCTCCGCCGCGGGCCCGCTGTTTCTTGATGCCAACCACTGCTCCGACCCGCCTGCGCATGGCAGGAAGCATTCGTCGACGCTCAATCGTGCTGACACTCTTGCCAGTTGCCAGCCGCCGCCTGCGCCTCCTGGCAGGGTCGACACTTGACGACCCGTGTCCTGGCGCTCCGGGCGTCATCGTAATCCGGGCTAGTGACGCCGACACGGCACCGCTGTTGGCAAAGGAAGGGGTCGAAAGCGCTCCGGGACGAGCGGGAAGCGCGATCATTTAGCCGTGTCTGACCTCAACGGCAACCGGCCCCAGGTTCTCGGTCTCAACCTTGCCCGAGGCCGACTACCCCTACGCGCAGTCCAGCAGCCGACGCGTATACATCACCGTCCACGGCTGAGCCCGCACCGTTATTGCTGCTCAGAGCGGTCCCAGCCCGACTTCCTGTGTTGGCCAGGATGACCAGTGAGTTGAGTCTTCCTGGGAGCATCGCACCGGACCGTCATCAGTCGGCAGGCGGTCCCCGTAACCTCGGGTGATCATGCGGCATGCTTGGCACGGTGGCGTCGTTGCCGCTCGCGTAGTCCACAGGGGCGTTCGGCGTGGCAGAGCGAGTGATGTCGTAGAACACGAGCTTGCACTCAGGCCGGCCGCAGCGGCGAAGGCGCGCTGGCTCGAGCTCGGTGAGCGCCTCGATCGCTGCGACGAGAAGCGCCGCGGTGGCTGATGCGCGCTTCGGACGAACCGCTGCGCTCAGCTTTCCGTCCCGTAGTCGGTCGAGGATGTAGATCGAAGGCTCCTGCCTAGCCAGCCCGTTGAGCAGGTCCAATGGAGGTTGCGAGCCGTCAACCAGCGAGTCGACGATCGACACGACCGCCCGCTGCACAGCGTGCACCGCTACAAGCTCGTGCTCTCCTACAGAAATGTCGAGAAAGGGCTCGAGCGGCTCGCTGGCGCTGACCACGTCGGCCAGCGCGTCGTGCGGCACCGCGGTAGCTGCATGCGTGGGGCCTTGAGCGGCTTGCGCGTTTGCGAGCGCAACGACGAGCGCAGCGTCGTTCAAAGACGCGCGCCGACCGTACGACGACGAGGCTCGCCAACCATATGGTTGGCATGCTTGGCGTTTGGATGCGAGGCGTAGCTCATCGCCGCATCCGCGGACTCGCGAGTCGCCCAGCGGCTGACGACGAACAAATGGCCAGGCTGATCGAGACCCTGGATCAACTCGTGCGACAGATAGCCGCCGAAAGACAGCATGTCGCGCCAGATCGCCTTTGTGACCCGGATGCCGTCCTCCGCGGTGTCAGCTGGAAACCGCGATTCCCAGATCGAGTAGACACTCATCGGAAGCCTCCTAACAGTCTAATGATGAGAAGCCCGTTACACAGAACCAGATCACATCGGTCCTCGGTCGCGCACGGAACCCAGGTCGTCGTCGCGAGCTCGCGGCGACGGCGTGCGGAATGACGTCCGGCCGAGAGCAAGGGGGCGGCCGCCCTCGCCGCGTCAATGTCGCGGTTGATCGGCCTTCAAAGAGATACGGAGTCAATAGATGCGTCGCGTCACGAAAGTTGTCGGCCTGACGATCGCGATCCTCGCGATCCTCGCGGCAGTTGCGTCCTCAGCCGGCGCCGACCCGTACGTGATCCAGAACGGGGCGAACGGCAAGTGTCTCGATGCCGACACGCGAACAATCGGCGCCGACGCCACCAAGGTCCAGCTCTGGCAATGCAACGGCAGCCTCCAGCAGCTCTGGTACGTCGACACCAACTCGGCTCAGACCGGAGGCACTGTCCGCTCAGCCCTCAGCGGTCGGTGCCTAGACGCGGATACGCGGACGATCGGGAGCAACGGCACCACGGTCCAGCTCTGGGATTGCAACCGAAGCTCTCAGCAGCTCTGGTACGGGCAAGGGAACGCGGTCATCAACGCACTCAGATTGCAGGCGCTAGACGCCGACACCAGGACATTATCGACCGATGGCACGGTCGTTCAGCTCTGGCAACCAAACCAGCAACCACAGCAACAGTGGTTCCTAAAGCGCGTGACCGGAACGATCAACTCGAGCTCCACCGCGGTGACGGTCCGGCCCGGCCGCGCGCACACCAGCACTATCTCCTGGTCAGCGCCGACCGCCGACGCTCAGGTATGGGAGTCGGTCGACGGCGGCCCAACCCGGCTGTTCGCGAGCGGCGCCGCAGGCTCACAGACCGCGACGATCCCTGAGGGCAACGTCGTGTTCACGCTCGCGCGCGGCGTCGATCCGTTCGAGGCGCTGGCCAGCGTCGGCGTGACGGGGGTCGCTCCCTATCCGGCGGGCTGCGGGCTACGACCCACCGGACCGGCGAGCCAGATCACGGCCTCGCTGCGGGCGTCGGCCCACGGCCACGCAACATCGCTCACCACCAGGCTGAGCCAGCGCGTGATCATCACCGGGACCCTGAAGGCCGGCGACGGGGCACCGGTTGCCGGCGCGCCGGTGTGCGTAGTCGCACGCGCCGACCAGCCCGGCGCATCTCAGTCCGTGTACGCAATCGTCTCGACCGATGCGACCGGTCGCTTCAGCTATGCGCTGCCGGCCGGGCCCTCGCGCTCGATCTGGCTGGTCGGCGACGGCTCCTCGGGCGCCATCTCGAGCCAGGTCCAGGTCCGCGTACGCGCGCGTGTAAGCCTGGGACCGGCGGCTCCAAGGGTTCGCAACCATGAGACGCTGGTACTAAGAGGCAGGGTGCCGGCGCCGATCCCGCCGGGTGGCGTACTGGTCGTCGCACAGGTCTGGCGCGGCTCTTTCTGGCAGCCGTTTGCGTTCGTTCACAGCCGGCCCGACGGCAGCTTCAGCACGAAGTGGCACTTCACCAACACTCCCAGCACAACTGACTATCGCATGCGCGTTGTGGCCGCCGAGCAGGCCTCGTACCCCTACGCGACCGGCCGGTCGCGCACGGTTGTCGTCCACGTCACCGGCTGAGAGACAACCGTCATGAAGCTCACAGACACCTCGCAATGGCCCGAAGGAGTGGGCGAGATCCGCTTCGAGCCCCAGCGGGAAACCAGCACCGGCGCCAACATCAAGATGGTCTCCGAGCACGGCGCCGAGCTCGGCCTCCTGGCGGCGGTGACGGACTCGGCCGCGCAGCTCCCAATCCGGTATTCGGGCGACTGCCAGATCTCGGTCGACGCCTCCTGGGAGGTCCTGGTCGCCGATTCCAGCGGGGTCCTTCGAGACCACCGTCTCCTGTTCCGGGGACAAGAGACGATCGACGAGAGCGCCCAACTGACCGACGAGGTGGCGGCCTGGGCGACGCTGACGCTCCTGTGGGCACTCGCTCCGGATACGTCCGGCCGGGGCCAGGGCTGAGTCGCGGCCGATCGCCGCTCCGGCTCATCCGGCTCATAAGCCGAGCGCCCTGAACCCATGCGAGTGCAGCTTCATTGCGAGTCGACACACGTACACGACGATCGGAATGTCGCGCCACCTCAATCGTGAGGTCGCCTTGTCTTCGCGAGCAAGCGGTCGCCCGAGCCCGCCGCTACATCGGATGGGCGCTGTCAACGCGACGGAGCAGGCCGGCACGAATGATGAGCTCGCCGCTGAGCCTAGGAAGGGCTACGCGCCCGCAAAGGGCGCAGCTGGGATTTCAAGTTGGCGACACGCCGCCGGGACCCGTATGCTGGCCAGCTACGGGCCAATTGCTAGCCAGGCGCCGGCCAACATTCGGCCATTAATGGGGTGTTAGAGGGTTGAAAGTAGGGTATGCCGACCGAGTATGCTCAGACCGACAGTCGAAAAGGAGGTCGCCAAATGGCGAGGTTGAAGGCGATTTCAAAGGGACAGGTGCATCGGGACTCCGTTGAGACCGCGCCACGCGACATGGCGGCATACTTGCAAGGGGTTCTGGGAACGAAGCTAGTCGCCCGCATCGTGGGGGTCAGCGACCCGAAGGCGGTTACTCGTTGGGCAAAAGGAGAGCGGACGCCCCGCGACGACAACGAGCAGCGACTCCGCGACACATTCCTTGTGTTTCGAACGCTCACCGAGGCGGAGAGCCAGTACACGATTCGAGCCTGGTTCGTTGGACTCAATCCTTTGCTTGGAGACGAATCTCCTGCAAAGGCACTCCGGGAAGGACGGACCCGCGAGGTCCTCATGGCTGCCAAGGCGTTCTTGGCTGACGGCTGAGTGAGTCCAGCAGATTGACGTTCTCAAAAAATTGTGAGCTTGTAGAGCTTCGCCACCGCCCGAAGATCGTCGTCCGTGGGAAGGATCGAGATCCGCTCTCGCACGTCTACGACGACATCGCTAAAGACTGCCCAACACTCCCAATCGCTGTTGTGGCGAGACACGAAGCGAATGCCAGCGAACGAGACGTCGTCGTCAACAGCGTGATCCCACGCCCATTCCGAGATCCAGCGCGTTAGTCGCCGGTCTCCCGAGCGGATGTCAGAGACGTCGAGATCAGTGCACTTGAGAGCCTTCAGCAACCACCTCAGTTCGCCACGTAAGGTGGAGCGGGTCAGCGCGTCCTCGACGTCGAGGAATGGCCGCTCCTCGGGGAAGCTCGCGCGAATCGCAACCCGCTTGGCTCGCCAGTCCGCTGGCATCTCGCCGACCCCCATTTGGCCCTCATCCCGGTCGTCGACGTCGAGAAAATCAGGGTCAGGTCGAAACGGCGCCAGGGTCTCTCCGTAGCATCCGGCCCTGGCTGTCGCGAAGTACCAGACGTGATAGTCGCTCACCGCCCTGTCATAACGATTGCCCATCGCCGGATCAGCGCTGGTGGGATCCGCGATCGGGTCGGGCTGGTCTCGTAAGGTGAGCGGATCCGGGCCACGAGCAACGCGCCATACGCCTTCGTCGTGGGGACTCGCAATCGTTACCTCGTTCACCGGCGCCTCCTCGAACATTAACGCGAGTACGACTGCATTGCGCGCACCCGAAAGTGCTACCCATTCAAGTTGATCGTTAGCCCAGTTGAAAGTAGATCAGCGCGCTGTCATGCGGGTTCGGCAGGCCACCGCAGGACGAGACGAGCGAACGCTCACGGCGCCACTGCGGCTAATCGCTCGAGCCACGGGCACGTCTCTCGTCGGCCCCGCATCCCTTGTCACTTGCGCGAGAACCACTCGTCAGCTTCGACGTGCTCGCTCACGAGGACCTGGTCACCGACTCAATTGTCGTCTCCGCGCGTCGGGCGGAGCAGAGCAGTCTTCTGCCGCGGCGAGCCGGCTATTGCGGGAACCGACGCTGGGTTGACAGACGATGGATGGAGTTCCCCCGGTTCGGTGGACACTTGGATCTGCCCCGGTTTCGGTGGAGTCGCGTTTCTGAGATCACGCGGCTTGGTCGTTGTTGAGAAGTAGATGTTGATGGGTTTGTTCGATTGGTTCTGTCCGGACAGCGGAGAGACCAGCGGCAGCGCCCTCGTCGACGAGCGCTGTTGGAGCGGTCCTAGCGATCCTCGCTCGGGCAGCGGCGCTGTTGTCGCCGGCGGCCCATGCGGCTTCGATCTCAGTCGGGGTGTGCATCCCGAGCGCGGAATGCCGACGCCGAGTGTTGTGGAACAGGATGTAGTCGTGGATCGCGGCGGCGAGCTCGATCCGTGTCTTCCAGCGCCGGCGGTTTAGCAGCTCGACCTGCATGCGTCCCCAGAAGCTCTCCGTCATCGCGTTGTCAGCGGCCGTGACGACCGCTCCCATCGATGGAGCAATCCCCGCGGTCCGGACCCGGTCGCTGAACGCCCAGGAGCTAAATTGCGTGCCGTGGTCGGGGTGGATGATCAGCCCAGCTTGGTGTCCGCGTTGCTGGGTGGCTGTCCCAAGCGCGTTGAGGACCAGCACGGTCGTCTGGGTCGAGTCGACCGACCAGCCGACGACCCGCCGCGAGAAGGTGTCGAGCACCAGCAGCAGTAGATCTTCCCCTCGTTGGTCGGATGCTCGGTGATATCGGTCAGCCATAGCTCGTTGGGACGATCGCGCGCGAACACGCGCCGGACCAGGTCAAGCGAGGTCACCTGCGCCACCCGGGCGCCCTTCGGCAGACGCCGGGTCGGAGTTCCCTTGATCCCGAGCTCGCGCATGATCAACTCCACCGCGTTGTGCCCGACCTGAACATTGCGGGCGTACTTGAGCTCGGCCGTGACCCTGAGCGACCCGTAGGTCCCGCCCGAGGCCTTGTGCACGTCGACGATCTCACCGGCCAGCCAGATCCGCCGCAGGGTGCGCGGCGAGTCCGGGCGATCCTTCCACGCGTAGTAGCCCGACTCAGACACGCCGAGGGTCCGGCAGGCGTGACGGACGTTGAGGCCCTGCCCGGTCAGGGAGTCGATCACCGGGAAGAGCCTTTGGGCTGATGCCCTCTCTCAGGAACACCTCGTTGACCTTGCGAGCAACCGCCAGCTCGGTCTCCAGCTGCTTGATCCGACGTCTCGCGGCAGTCAGCTCGAGCTGCTGATCGGTCGTTTGCCGATCTCCTCGCCGCGATCGACGCGATCCTGCTTGAGCCAGGTGCAGATCGTCACCTGCGACATCTGAAACGTGGCAGCGAGTTGCACGACACGCGTCCCAGACCGAGCGAGCTCGATCACCTGGCGACGGACTTCCGGCGGGTACCTCCGAGGCATACGACAGGATCCCCTCCGCCGCGGACCTCAAAATCCGAGCTCCAATTTTCCCGGGGCAGATCCCACTCTTCGTGGGACCCGGTCCGGCTCAGGCAAGCATCGCCAGACGCACGCGCGACAGCCCGAGGAACCCCATACTCCCCACCCACTTTCACTGCCAAAGGCCGAACACCGGAGATACAAATCTTCCGCAGCCCCAGGTCAAGGGCGGGCCCCACAGCCCGGCAACGTACGCCGACCCCACGCCCTCAAGTTGCAGACGACACAAACCGCACAAGTTTGGCTCACTGGTCAACCCAATGCGGGCTAAACGAATGATGAAGCCTCCGTCGCGCTCGTCGAAAAAACTGGGTGGTGGACCCCTCCGCCTCGGACCAAATGTGCGAAGACGGGGCGCGCGGCGCGTGGCGTTCGGTAGCCCTGCCCCGGTGCCCCGAGGCGCTCGCTACCGCCCTTATGCCTGAGGCCATCGGTCGACCGCTACTCGTCGCCTACGGCCCCCGGGAAAAGCGGACCGCAACCACTGGATACAAGCGGACCGCATCGATGATGCACGTGGTGTGTACGGCCTTTCTGGCTAGGGTCAAGGGAGCGGTGGAGGAGCTGGGCTGAGCGGTCGAGATCTGGCTGTTGGTGCTGGAGCGCTGGATTTGGTTCGTTGCTGTGGGCCAGGCTGGTGATGGCGGCGGTGGACGATGATCTGCTTGGTTGTAGGGGTGGATTCAATGTGATTGCGGATGGGGCTGTTGGCGAGCCGAGGCCTGTTGGGAGGTCGACCGTCGCGCTGACACACCTGGAGTGTGGGTGCGGAGATGGGCCGCTTGCTCTTGGGCCGATAGCGAGAGCCACCCGATTCGCCAGTCGCCGGGTAGGGCTGCCTGGTCCGAGCTACGCTCAGTCCCCGACGCGACGTTAGGAGCAGCCGCAGGCACCGGGGGATCGCTGGCTCGGTTTAGTGTGCGAGGTAGAGAACCCCGGTCACGGCACTGAGAAGTCCAAGGACCGCAGCGGGAGCCATTTGCGCGGCCGGGTCGCCGACACGGCGGTGGTTAGTTAGAGCGGCGATCATGAGGAGCATCAACGCGATCGCCGCTATAGCACCGAGAGCAGTGACAGCGAGCCCCAACAGCACGCCGGCGGCGCCCGCCACTTCGAGCACCCCGATCAGGCGGTAGCGCTCCCACGGGATTCCGAAATGCGTGGCTGCCTCACGCATGGCCGACTGGCCGGTCAGCTTGCTCACTCCCGCGCCGACGAAGGCAACAGCGAGCAGGATGGACAACACGATGATGAAGACGGGCAAGGCTTCCCTCAATTCGATCGGCCTACGATTCCTGGTCAGGCAGGATCAGGTGACGTCCCCGCGCCGGAAGGCTGCTGCTCTCCGGCCATCGAAGCTCACAGCGCCACGCGCCACGCGCCACGCGAGTTGACGACCGTACGGCCCACGCTGCGCGGCACGCACGCGTCTTGTCGGCGAACTGGAGGGGCCGGCACACGACTCGACTTGGGCGACTCGAGAGCGCCACGCTGGGCAGCGCGAGACCGAGGCCGGGCGAGCGGAATGTCGCCACCTCGATCGTGCACTCGGAGACGCCCTCACCGCGAAAGCGATCGTCGGCGGCTCGATCTCAAGACTCACCCGCGTTCGGTCTGAGTCGGAGCGGCTCGATGGGGGCACACCTCCTCGGGCGTGCCCCATCGCGCGTCGGCTCATGCACCGAAGGCTGCGAACAGCAACGCGAAGAGCGCGCTGAACAGAAGCGCCGGCACGCCTACCGCCTTCGCCGCGGTCGCGTTCGCCCGACTCGAGAGGATCCCGAGGCCGACCGCGATCGCGACTGCAGGGATCGGCTTCCGGTGAAACGGTGTATCCAAGACTCTCACCTCCTTTCAGTGTCTAGTCTAAACGGCGCAAGATTGACCGCTCTAGCTGGTCTTGCTGCCATTGAACCAGGCAGATCCAAGGAACAGAGCCAGCTTTGGCGTAAGCTGTAAATGACGTGAGCGAGAAATGGGAAACGCGCGAGCAGCTGTTCGAGGCGGCGATAGCCGCAGGGCATCCGGTCAGCCCTTCGCAGCTTGGTCGGCTATATCGCGCCGGTCTGATATCGGAGCCGCAGATCCGGGCGTTGGGTCGAGGTCGTGGCACCGAGTCCCGATACCCGCCCGGGACCGCCGCACGGCTCGTACGCGCCATGGAGATTCACGCAAGCGAGCACCGCCTGGCGCACACCGCCTGGCGCCTGTGGTGGGAGGACGGCGGTCCTATAACGCCCATAGCGCGGAAGCTGCTGACCACGGTTGCGCGATCCTGGGATCGGGAGCGACACCGGCTTGCCGAGCTGGTCGCCGGTGACGAGGCCGGAACGCCAGACGCGATCGCAGAGATGGACCAGCTATACCGCGATGCCGAGAACAATCGGCTGCGCGCGCCGCTAGGCGAGGCCCGTCGCAACGTAGGCCGCGAGAGGTTCGCCACCGTTGTCCGAGTCATCGCCGAGGTCAGCGCCGGGCGCTTCGCTGCGCCCGGTAACGATGATGTCCAGGATGACGCGGACAGACTCTTCGAGCGAGCGCTCGGGCTCGAACGCGGACGAACTGACCGGCTCGCAGGCGCAGAGCCGTGGCTCACCAGCGACCCGGGATTGGACCTTGCCATCCTCTCGCAGTTGCTTGGGCCGCTGTCAATCCACGAGCTGGCCGAGAGCAACGACGCCGAGCTCGACATCGCACGCGGCGAGATCCAGTCGCTGATCGCGGTGGTCTCAGCGGTCGCTCCGCTGCTCGAGCGACTCCACGGCCGCGGCGCCTTCGGTCTCGGCCTGACAGGGCGGTTGTTCGGTGCTCGCCATCCGCGTTCGCAGGCGCTCATCCTGCTCGGGTGGCTCGCCCTGCGAACCAACGAAAGTCTCCGCGCCGGCCTTGAGGACATCATTGCCATCGCACCACGGGCTGCGGCCACCGTGCAGCTTTACGGGGTGATCTCCCAGCTGCGCGCTGAGGTTCCGGCGCTGGCTTCAGTTCTGAGCGACGAGCGGCTGGCCGCAGCCCAGATCGATGAAAGCTCAGCGATCGCGCTCAACTCCGAGATCGCGCGGTGCCGTGAACGGCACACCGAATCCTTTGATGCGTTCTTTGCGGCGCACCCAGAGACGGAGCAACTCATAGCGGTGATAGACGCTCATGGCGAGCTCGCCGCCGGCGAGCGCACGGCCTAAGCATCGCGACGCCGACGTGCGGTCCGAAATCACGCGAGGCAGCAACGTCGCCGATGCGATGGTGGAGCGTTGCCTTGCCGCCGGGGAATGCGATCGTGAGCCTCCGTCGCGAGCACGACTTCGCCCTGGCGACCGACGCCCCGACCGGCGATTCCGGCCGAACCAGCGGATTACCTAGCCAGCGGCGATGCGGCGCGCGGCATCCGCGAATTCATGGTTCAAGCCATCCGCCGGCCATCCGTCTGGAGTCAGGCCCGCACCGGATGACTGCCTTCAATTACGACGTGCGCGCGTCTTCTTCTTCGCGGGCTCGCGGGGTTCGGGTGGGTTGGTCACCTGCGGAAAGGCGTCGGCGTGCTCGATGTCGTCGGACCAGTACGCGTAGCGCTCGGAGAGCAGCTGCTCGATGGCGGGGAAGTCTGGCGTGGGTTGGCGAACCTCCAAGCTCCAGATTTTGACGACGTTGAGCATGGCCACCTTCCGCGCCCACGCTAGGTCGTCGTACGTGTAGAGAGAAGCTGGCGGCTGGGGCCATTTGGGGTCCTCGGGTTCGAACGCCGCGCGCTCAAACTTCTTCCTCAGTTCGGGGTCAGCTAGATCCTCCTGGGTGTAGCCGGAGACCTGAATCCGGAGGCTTTGCGTCCGTGACGCAATCGCAACGAGCACGTGCCAGTCTTTCCAGCCCTCGCTCCGCAGCTTGGCGACGACGTCGCGGAACTGAGCGTCAGCCAGTAGACGCGGAAGGGTTATTCGCAAGGTTGGCTGGAATCGCTCGTAGCGGTTCGTGTTCATCTCGCCGGCGGCTTCACGAGAGTAAGTGGGACCGGGGCCTGATTGCCACACGAGGTCGCGATGCTCACGAGCGGGATGCGCCGCGGGGTCTGCGGGAGGTTGTAGGCGCTTGCGGCCGTATCGGTCGAAGTCGACCCTCGAGACCATCGCCGCAAGCTCGTCATATGGACGACCGCTTGACAGCTTGTGGTTGAGGCCGCGCCGGAACGCATTCTTAAGCGTTTTCATGTACGCGTCGTCTGGCAGTAGTGAGGCGTCCACGAGGATTGCGCTCAGGGTTCCGAGGAGTTCCAGGTCATGGTCAGGCATGCCCCGGTCTCGGGACGTGACCTCGGCCGGCTCGGGCAGCAGCTTGACCGACCAGACACGGCCTTCGTTGCTTGGCGCCCAGACAGCCCTTTCGCCTGGGCCGGCTGGGGAAGACTCGACCCGGACATCGATGGAGGTCGGCAGTAGACACAGGTCTTCGTCGGCGAGCTCGACCAGAAGAATTTGTGCGGCGGCCGCGAATCGTTCGGCGACCAGGACG
>JBOGYN010000524.1:0-2161 GCA_050696855.1 Solirubrobacteraceae bacterium
GGGCGGCCCAGGCCCCGGCCCCGTCCGGGGCATCGCCATCGGCAAAGGCACCGGCGGCCTCGGCCTCGGGCCAGCGGACACCGTGACCGCCGAGCTGCTCGAGCGTGAGCCCGGCGTAGAAGGGCACGGCCGCCACCAGCTGGGAGAAGACATCGGCGCTGCGCGTGACCTCGAAGTCGCGGCCGGCGCGGCGGGCCAACTCGGCCAGGACAGCCCAGCCGGCGCGCACCTCGCCCGGGTGCTGGATCGCGATCCGCAGCCGCTGCAGGCGGCCGTCGGGGTGCACGACGGTGCCCTCCTTCTCGGCGTGAGACTCGGCGGGAAAGATCACCGTGGCGTGCTCGCGCAGACCCTCGGTCAGCACCGAGGCATGGGCAACGACCAGGGCGGCGCTGTGCAGGGCGCTCTCCCACAAAGAGCGGCCGGGCTGGTCACGCACCGGGTCGGTCTGGAGCAGATAGAGCGCGGTCAGCTTTCCGTCGGCCGCCGCGCGGGCGATCCCCGCCGCATCGCGTCCGGTCTCGGCGAGCGCCGCGTAACCCGGACCCGCATCCGGAACGGCGCCGGCCTCGCGCAGGCCGCGTCCGTTCGCTGCCGTGGGGATCTCGAGCAGCCCGGCCCCGGAGCGTCCGGCCAGCTCGCGGCTCTCGGCTATCCGAAAGAGCGCCGCCGCCGCCTCGGCCCCGATCCGCTCGCTCCAGACGATGACCACATCCTCGCCGCCGTCACGCAGCTGCGCGGCGAGTCCGCGGAGCTCGTCGCTGTCGGTGCCGCCACCGTCCAGGACGCGGGCCAGCTCGGTCAGCAGTTCGGCCTCGCCGCCGGGGGCGTGTCGCAGGGTCAAGGCGGCGTTGCGGTCCAGTGAGCTCGGGCGGGCGCTGGCGATCGCGAGCTTCACGCCGTGGCGGCGCACGCCCTTGCGGATACGCAGATCGAGAATCGGCGCGTCATCCACGGGCTCGGTGCCGACGATCAGGACCGTGTGGGCGAACTCGAGGTCGGGGACCGAGGCCTGGAGCGCGGGCGCCGACAGCGAGCGCATCAGCGCCGTGGGGATTGGAGCCGCGCCCCGAGAGTCGACGTCGGTGCAGTCCAGCACCTCGCGCATCAGCCGCTGGAGCAGGAAGCCCTCCTCGTTGGTGGCCTGGCCGCCGACCAGCGCGCCGACGCGGCCCTGGTGGCGGGCCAGCCCCGCGGCGGTCTCGAGCGCGCGCTCCCACGAGACCTCGCGCAGCTCGCCGCCGTCGCGGACCATCGGGCGGGTGATGCGCTCATCCACGTGGATCGCCTGGTAGGCGAAACGTCCCTTGTCGCACAGCCAACCGTCGTCGACGCCGTCGTGATCGCGGGCCAGGACGCGCATCACGCGCTCGTCGCGGACGGTGAAGGTGACGTTGCACTGGGCCGGGCACAGCGTGCAGATGCCGGCCGCGCCCTCGATGTCCCAGGGCCGGGCCCGAAAGCGGTAGGGCTGGGAGGTCAGCGCGCCAACCGGGCAGAGCTCGATGATGTTGCCGCTGAACGGGGCCACGTAGGGATGGCCGTCGTGAGTGGCGACGAACGTGTCGGCGCCCCGCTCGGCGAAGATCAGCTGGTAGTCCTCGGAGATCTCCTGGGAGAAGCGCACGCACCGGTAACAAAGGATGCAGCGCTCGCGGTCGATCGCGACCAGGGGCGAGAGCGCCAGCGGCTTCTGGAAGTGGCGCTTGGGCTCGATCATCCGCGAGCGGCCCAGGCCCCAGCCGAAGGTGATGTCCTGCAGCGGGCACTCGCCGCCCTTGTCGCACACCGGGCAGTCGAGCGGATGGTTGATGAGCAGAAACTCGACGATCGCGTTCTGGGCGCGGCGGACCCGGTCGGTCTGGGTGTGGACGACCATGCCGTCCTTGACCGGGGTCGAGCACGAGGTCTGCAGCTTCGGGATGCCCTCGACCTCCACCAGACACATGCGACAGGCGCCCACCGGCTGACCGAGCTTGGGCTCATAACAGAAGTACGGGATTTCGACGTCGCCCTGCTTGGCGGCATCGACGAGCATCGCGCCCTCGACGGCCTGCACTTCGCGGCCGTCGATGGTCAGCTGGATCGTCTTCTGCTCAGGGCGGGGCATATCGGCAGGGTGAAGCTAGATGAAAGTCAGTGAACGGGAATGGGTCCGGCG
>JBOGYN010000525.1:0-29118 GCA_050696855.1 Solirubrobacteraceae bacterium
CGGCGAGCCCGGCGCGGGAGCCCCGGGCGCCGGTGCGTTGGGCGGCGGTGCTTTGGGCGGCGGTGGCGCCCAGCCCGAGTCAGTGCCGATCGACGAGGATCAGTCGCCGATCGCCGGGCGGCGCTTCACCCGCGCCTGAGCGGCGCGCGCGGCGGCTGACGATCGCCACGCCGCCGCGCGCGGCCAGAATTGCGGGCGCTCAGCCGACCTTGGTGTCGGCGCTCACGCCCGTGTGGGCCTCAGCGATCTTGGACCAGTTGACGACGTTCCACCAGGCGTCGATGTAGTCAGGACGCTTGTTCTGGTACTTCAGGTAGTAGGCGTGCTCCCAGACGTCGACGCCCAGCAGCGGGGTCTTGCCGTCGGTCAGCGGGTTGTTCTGGTTGGGGGTCGAGACGACCGCCAGTCCGGAGCCGTCGTGGACCAGCCAGGACCAGCCGGAGCCGAACTGATTGACGCCCGCCTCCTTGAACTTGGTCTTGAAGTCCCCAAAGGACCCGAAGGCGGCATCGATCGCCGCGCGCAGGGCCCCGTCGGGCTCGCCGCCGCCGTCCGGGGACATCCAGGTCCAGAACAGCGAGTGGTTGTAGTGGCCGCCGCCGTTGTTGCGCAGCGGACCCTGCTTGTCGGGGGGCAGCGAGCCGAGGTTCTTGATCAGTTCCTCCACCGGCTGGTCGGCGTACTCGGTGCCTTCGAGCGCCGCGTTGGCCTTGTCCACATAGGCCTGGTGGTGCTTGTCGTGGTGCACGCGCATCGTCGCCTCATCGATGTGGGGCTCAAGCGCGTCGTAGCCGTAGGGGAGGTCTGGGACCGTATATGCCATCGCTTGTCTCCTTGTCTGGACTGCAGAAATCCGTGCGTTGTATCAGACGATAGCCCGCGGCCCGAGGGGCCATCGGGCGGGTACGCTTGCAGCGGCGTGACCCGGCTTTCGACCTACTTCCTACCCACCGAGCGCCAGCCACCAGCCGACGCTGAGGCCATCTCGCACCAGCTGATGGTCCGCGCCGGGCTGATCCGTCAGGTCGGCTCGGGACTGTGGTCCTGGCTGCCGGCCGGCTGGCGAGTGCACCAGCGGATCGTGCAGATCGTCCGCGAGGAGATGGACGCGATCGGGGGTCAGGAGATGCTGATGCCCGTGTTGCATCCGGCCGAGCCGTGGCGCAAGTCCGGCCGGTATGCGATCGAGGAGCTCTTCAAGCTCCAGGACCGCCGGGGCGCTGACATGGTGCTGGCCATGACCCACGAGGAGATCGTCACCGGCCACGTGGCGGCAGCGATCCAGTCCTACCGCGATCTCCCGCTGGTCCTCTACCACTTCCAGGTCAAGGAGCGCGACGAGCCCCGGCCGCGGGCCGGGGTGCTGAGGACGCGCGAGTTCGTGATGAAGGACTCCTACACGTTTGATCGCGACGCGGCCGGCCTCGACGAGTCCTACGAGCGCCACCGGGTTGCCTATGACCGGATGTTCGACCGCTGCGGCCTGGAGTGGTACCGCGTCGAGGCCGACGTCGGGATGATGGGCGGCTTCGGCGCCCACGAGTACATGGCGCCGTGCGCCGCCGGCGAGAACGAGGTCGCGCTGGCTCCGGGCTACGCGGCCAATGTCGAGGTGGCCACCGCCGACCCACAGCCGGTTTCCCTGCCGGACGGCTTGGCCGCACCCGAGAGCGTGGCAACCCCGGGGATGCGCACGATCGAGGCCGTGACCGGCGAGCTCAACGTACCGGCTGGGGCCCTGCTCAAGGCCTTCCCGGTCGTGCTGGGCGATGGCGAGATGAAGCTGGTCATGGTGCGGGGCGATCATCGCGTCAACGAGATCAAGCTGGCCGACGCGCTCGGGGCGGAGTTCCGCGCCGCGACGGCGGCTGAGGTCGGCGACCGCCTCGGCCCCCCGGGCTTCATCGGGCCGGTCGGGGCCCAGCTCCCGATCCTGCTCGACGCCGGCGTGGCGCCCGGGGGCTACATCACGGGTGCCAACGAGCCGGACGCCCATCTCCGGGGGGTAGAGCCGGGCCGCGATTTCGCCTTCGAGCGGGTGGACGTGCGGACCGTGGTGGCCGGCGACACGGTCGGGGGCGCGGCGGTGCGGATCGAACCCGCGATCGAGGTCGGCAACATCTTCAAGCTCGGAACCCGCTTCTCCGAGCCGCTCGGCGCCACCTACCTCGACGAGGCGGGGCACAGCCAGCTGATCTGGATGGGCTGCTACGGCTTCGGGCCCGCCCGGACGGCCGCCGCGGCGATCGAGCAGTACGCCGACGAGCACGGGATCTCCTGGCCACGGTCGATGGCCCCGTTTGACGTCGAGCTGGTCGTGCTCGGCAAGCCCGGGACTCCGGAGCGCGAGTTCGCCGACCGGCTCTACCCGGAGCTCCAGGCGGAAGGGCTGCAGACCCTCTACGACGAGCGCGACGCGAGCCCGGGGGAGAAATTCACCGACGCCGAGCTGCTCGGCTGCCCGGTGCGTCTCACGGTCGGGCGCCGGACGCTCGATGCCGCGGAAATAGAGGTTCAGGTCAGACGCGGCCGCGAGGCACGCACCGTCCCGGTACAGGGCGCCGCGGCGGCGGTCGCCGAGCTCTGGCGCGGGCTGCCCTGAGCGGGCGCGCGGGACGGGGCAGAGGCGAGCCATGAGTCCCCCGATCACCAAGCGCCGCCTGTTCGGCATCGATCGCTCCGGTCCACCGCCGACGGCGACCCGGTCAGACCAGCCGCTCAATCCCTGGACGATCCCCAACACGATCGGCTACCTCCGCCTGGCCGCGATCCCCGTCTTTCTCGTGCTCGCGCTCTCCAGCCGACACGGGCAGGACACCGCAGCGACGATCCTGTTTGCCGTGATCGGCTGGGCCGATTACCTCGACGGCTTCGCGGCCCGGCTGACCGGTCAGTACAGCCGGCTCGGGGCGCTGCTGGATCCGATCGTCGATCGGCTGCTGATCGTCTCGGGCATGGTGGTGGCGTTTGACTTCTCACTGCTGCCGCGCTGGGCGATTGGCGTCGCGATCGCCCGCGAGCTGTTCATGCTCGGTCTCAGCCGCTACGGGCTCAAGCACGGCGTCGAGGTCAGGATCAACTGGCCGGGCCGGATCGGGGTAGCGCCGACCATGGCCGCGCCGTTCCTGGCCATGGCCGGGGTCCACTGGCTGGCCCTGATCATGCTCTACAGCGGACTCGTCCTGTCGATCTCGGCCAGCGTGCTGTATGTCCGCCATGGGCTCGCTGAGGCACGGGAGCGGCGGAAAGCGTAGGGTCTGCCAAGGCTCACAAGGGGGGCTGGAGCCGACCCTAAAGCTCAGCTTGACCCTATGGGATTCCAAGCTATACTCGGCCATCGCCAAAGACCATCACCCCGGTAAGCGGGGAGGAGCATCGGTATGGACACGTTTCCCGACCTCGGCTCACTGACGGATCAGGAGCTGAAGGACCTCATTAAGCAGTTGACCGAAGAGGAGATGGAGATCTCCTACCGTCGGCGAATTCTGCACGGCAAGATCGACATCCTCCGGGCCGAGCTCGTCAACCGGCTGCGCAAGAAGGACGAGACTGGCGAGCTGATCATCTCCGGCGCCGACGTGCAGCAGCTCACCGACATCCTGGCTGGGCGGGTGCCAGCCAGCGACCCCGAATAGCCCGGGTCACATGGCCCAGCACTGTCCAGAGTGTGGCTTCGCCAACGACGACGGTGCGAGCTACTGCCAGCGGTGCGGGGCGTTTCTGGCGTCGGCCGAGCAGTCGGCCAGCGCCACCACGGCGACTTATCAGGTAGGCGAGACGGGGGAGCTGGAGGCAGTGGAATTGGAGGAGGTTGTGGCCGGCGGAGCCGCGCTGGTTATCCGGGCCGGGGGCGGACGGGCCGGGGAGAGCTTTCCGATCCAGGGCGACCGGCTGACGGTCGGCCGCCGTCCCGACAGCGATGTGTTTCTCGATGACGTCACCGTTTCGCGCGATCACGCGCTGATCGTCCGCCGGGGTAGCGACTACTACCTCGACGACTGCGGGTCGCTTAACGGCAGCTACGTCAACCGTCGCCGGATCGACTCTCACCGCCTCGCCGACGGCGATGAGCTGCAGATCGGGAAGTACAAGCTCGCGTTCCTGAGCCGCTGATGGCCAACGCCGAAACCACCGGTCCGGCGGCGCAACTGCCCGAGCCTGCCGATGCCGGCGAGCAACGCCCCCGCCAGAAGGCGGTCACGATCGGGGCGGTCTGCAAGGCGCTGGTCCAGGAGTTCCCCGACATCTCGATCTCCAAGATCCGCTACCTCGAGGATCAGAAGCTGCTCGCCCCGCGGCGCACGCAGGGCGGCTATCGCCTCTACAGCCAGAGCGACATCCAGCGCCTGCGGACGATCTTGCGGCTGCAACGCGACGAGTTCCTGCCCCTGCGCGTGATTCGCCAGGAGCTGGCCGGGGGACGCTCCGATGACGATGTGACCCCACCGGCTGGCGAACGCCGCGGCCTGCACCGAACCCTCGTCACGGTCCGCGACCCCGGCGCCCTGTACTCGCTCGAGGATGTGGTGGAGGAGACCGGGGCCGGCCCGGGACTCGTGCGCGAGCTGGTGGACTTCGGCGTCATCAAGGGCGAGGTCCGGGGGGGAAACCGTTACTACGACGAGACCGAGCGCGAAATCGTTCGCGCCGTGTCCGAGCTCGCCCGGTACGGGGTCGGTGGACGTAACCTGCGCGTTTTTCGCAGCTCGGCCGACCGCGAGGCGCAGCTGCTGCAGAGCATCCTGGCTCCGGCGCTGCGGTCGCGCAACCCCGACCGGCGCAAGGAGGCGATCGAGGCCCTGGAGAACCTCGCCTCGGTCACCACTCACCTCAAGCACCTGCTGCTGATCCGTGATCTGCGCAAGATCGCGACCTAGATCAAGCCCTAAGTGAATCTGCGCGAATACGTTCGTGAGATCCCGGATTTTCCGACTCCCGGGATCCTGTTCAGGGACATCACCCCGCTGCTTCTGGATGCGGACGCCCTCGATGCCACGGTGACCGGTCTCGCTTCGCTGATCCCGGGCTCGGACGTGGACTTCGTGGTGGCCGCCGAGGCCCGCGGCTTCATCCTCGGGGCCGCGCTGGCCCGCGAACTCGGGGCCGGCTTCGTGCCCGCCCGCAAGCCCGGCAAGCTGCCGGGTCAGACGATCAGCGCCGAGTACGCGCTCGAGTACGGGATCGACGCCCTCGAGGTCCACGCCGATGCGCTGGCCGGGGGCGCCCGGGTGCTGATCCACGACGACCTGCTGGCTACCGGCGGGACGGCAGGGGCGCTGTGTGATCTCGTGATCGAGCTGGGAGGCGTAGTCGTCGGCTGTGCCTTCCTGGTCGAGCTCTCAGAGCTCGGCGGCCGGCGCCGCCTCGAGCCCCATCCGGTGCACGCCCTGATCGACTTCCCGGGCTAGCTGACGACCGGTGGCAACCGCGAGCCGCAGCCGCAGCGTCGCCGCCTCCCAGCAGGATGTCTGGGCGCTGATCGCCGATGCCGACCACATGCCCCGCTGGTGGCCGGGCGTGGCGCGGGTCGAGGGCGTGTCCGAGGATCACTTCACCCAGGTCTTCAAGACCAAGAAGGGACGCTCGGTCCGCCTCGACTTTCAGGTCATCGAGTCCGAGCCCCCGTGGCGCCGCTCCTGGCAGCAGGAGATCTCAGGCACACCGTTTGAGCGCGTTCTCAATCAGTCGATCATCAGCGTCGAGCTCAAGCCGGCCGGGGAGGGAACCGAGGTCACGATCATCCAGGAGCAGAAGCTCCGCGGGTACTCGCGTACCGGAGGCTTCATGCTTCGCCGGGCCACCCGGGGCAAGCTCGACGAGGCTCTGGATGGGCTGGAGCGGCTCTTCGGCCCCTGAACGTCCCGTCACTCCGGCGGGACATCCGGCGGACGCCCACACGGCACATCGGGCTCCTCGGGCCGACGCCCCGCACCCCGCGCCCACAACCACGAGACGGCTAGAGCCCTGTCAGCGTCCCCTGAAGGATGATCTTGCCCGGCGCCGTTGGGCTTCCCTTGCTCTCGAGGGTGACGATCAGCTGCTTGTAGTGCACAGCGTTGGTGGGAAGCGCCCCGGCGGTGGAGAGGCGGCCGTTGGCGCCGACGGGGGGGTTGACGAAGCCGAGCAGGTGGGCGTCGGTGGCGGAGTTGTAGAGCCAGACGGCGTAGGCGTTGGGCGGCTTGGTCGTGTTCGGGGTGACGTTCTGGGCGACGATCGCGATCCCGTGGTTGGCGCCCTCCTTGAGGACCTCCGCGATCCCGGCCGACTTACTCCCCGAGGCGGTGGGCGTGAGGTTGATCTGTGCGATCACCTTGGCGGGCGTCGTACTTGAGCCGCTGGCCGAGGTGGCGCCCGATCCGCTGGCCGTGGTGGTGCCGGACGCCGCCGCGTTAGGCGTGGTGGCGGTCGCCGATGGCTTGGGGTTCGAAGAGCCCCCAGAGGAGAGCAGGATGAACGCGACTACCGCCACGATCACGATGGTCAGCGCGATCAGCACGGTGCCGCCGAGCATCGAACTGCGGCCGTCAGCGCCGTCACCGACGGGCACCTTGGGCTCGGGTGCGGCCGGCTCGTGGGCCGCGGGTTCCTTGGGCTTGCGCTCCCGGCGTTCACGGCGCCGAGAGCGACGCGACTCCCGCTCGGCCGCGTCGGCCGCGTCGGCCGCGGACGCCTCGGCCGCCGGTGGCGGAGCAATCGGCTCGGGCGGAGGCGGCATGCTGTCTGGCGCGGGCTCGACGGGCGGCTCAGACCAAGACGGGCCCGGCGCGGGTGACGCTGGTGCTTCGGGGGCGGGCTCGGCCGATGGGGACGGTGCGGCGGGGATCTCGGGCAGCTGCTCGCCCGCCAGCGGGGCCAACTCGGAAGCCACCACCCGCGCCCACGCCCGCTCGCTCGGTGACCCGGCGATGCTTTCGCGGGCCTGCGCGGCCGTCTCGGGCTCAAGCTGACCGAGGAGGTAGTCGGCGATCACCTCGCGGCGGTCGTCCGGGACACCGGTCTGCGGACCCAGCGCGTCGAAGGCGCTCAGCGCGCGCGCGCGAACGGCGCCGCGGTCGATCGAGAGCAGGGTCGCGATCTGGTCATAGCTGCGACCGCGTTGCAGAACCAGCTGCAGAACGGCGCGCTGGTCGGCCGGAAGATTGTCCAGGGAAGCCATGCGGAGTGCAAGGGTAGATGAGAGGTCCCCGGAATGGCGCCGGCGGCTGCCAGCTATCGTGCCCGTCCGTGCTCACAGAGATCAAGCGCATCGCCGAGATCGGCTTCGATCGGCTCTACGGTTTGGAGATAACCGAGGCGCAGGACGGTCTGCTGCGCGGCCAGGTGTGCGTTCGGGACGAGCTCAAGCAGCCTGCTGGCCTCGTGCACGGCGGCGTCTATGCGGCGATGGCCGAGAGCCTGGCCAGCACGGGCACGGCGGTCGCGGTCATGAGGGACGGCAAGGTCGCGATGGGGATCTCCAACCTGACCAGCTTCATGCGCCCGATCACGGACGGAACGATTTACGCCGAGGCGAAGGCCAAGCATCGCGGCCGCACCACCTGGGTGTGGGAGGTCGAGATCACCGATGAGGCCGGCAAGCTGTGTGTGCTCACCCGCGTCACGGTGGCCGTTCGGGAGGCCCCACCGGCCTGACCGACTGGACTGCGGTGCGCCGCCGCGCGCCGGCCTGACCGACTGGTCTGCGGTGCGCCGCCGCGGCTAGCCGCCGTAGCGATTTGTGATCGGAACGCGCCGGTCGCGGCCGAAGGCGCGGGTCGAGATCTTGATCCCGGGCGGCGCCTGGCGGCGCTTGTACTCGGCCCGATCGACCAGCGTCAGCACCCGGTCCACGTCGTCCTCGCTGTTACCGCGCAGAATCAAAGCCTCGCGGCCGAGGTCGTCCTCGACGTAGCCATCGAGAATCGGGTCGAGCACCTCGTAGGGGGGAAGCGAGTCGGCGTCGCGCTGATCGTGGCGTAGCTCAGCGCTGGGGGCACGGTCGATGATCGAGACCGGAATCGCCTCCGAGCCTCGATTGCGGTGACGCGCGAGCTCGTAGACCAGCGTCTTGGGAACGTCCTTGATGACGGCGAAGCCGCCGGCGCTGTCCCCGTACAACGTCGAGTAGCCGACCGCCATCTCGGACTTGTTTCCGGTGGTCAGCACGAGCCAGCCGAACTTGTTGGACAGGGCCATCAGCAGGTTCCCCCGGATCCGGGCCTGGAGGTTCTCCTCGGTCAGGTCGGCGTCGCGGCCGGCGAACACCTCTGACAGCGTCTCCTCGTACGCTTCCATGGCCGGCGCGATCGGCAGCTCGCGGACCGGTACCCCCAGGCGGGCGGCCAACGCTCGGGCGTCGTCCTGGGTCTCCGCAGACGAGTACGGGGAGGGCATGATCACCACCGACACGCGCTCAGGCCCGAGTGCGTCGACCGCGATCACCGCCACCAGCGCCGAGTCGATCCCGCCCGACAGTCCCATGACGACGTGGGAGAAGCCGTTCTTCTCCACATAGTCGTGCAACCCGAGGACCAGTGCGCCGTAGACCTCGGCCACCGGGTCCAGCGGCTCGGTGACCGGTCCGCCGACTACACCGGCAACCGCGGCGGGGAGCTCGAGCCTGGCCAGCAGCGGCACGCCCGGGCGGGTCCGATGCTTGATCGGCCGGTGGCGGGGGTCGCGCAGCCTGACTCCGCGGGGGCCGGCAGGATCGATCGTGGCGACGATCAGTTCCTCTGCGAACTGGCGACCCCGGGCAATGACCGTACCCTCGTGGTCGATGACCAGCGAGTGACCGTCGAAGACGAGCTCGTCCTGGCCCCCGACCAGGTTGCAGAAGGCCACGGCGGCGACGTTGTCGCGGGCGCGCTGGATCAGCATGCGCTCACGCTCGGAGCCCTTCCCGGCGTGATAGGGCGAGGCCGACACGTTGACCAGCAGCGTCGCTCCTGCGGCCGCCTCGTCGGAGGCGGGTGGTCCGGGCTCCCAGATGTCCTCACAGATCGTCAGCCCGATCACGGCGTCGCCGAGTTCGATCACGGCGGCGCCGGGCCCGGCCTGGAAGTAGCGCTGCTCGTCAAAGACACCGTAGTTAGGGAGAAACACCTTGCGGTAGATCGCTTGGATGCGGCCGTCGGCGAGCACCGCGCAGGCGTTGTAGACGTCGTCGGCCCGCTCGGGGAACCCCACCAGCGCCACGGTCTGGCGCGTTCCGGCGGCTAGCCGCTCCAGCGCGGCGCGGGCGTCGGCGAGGAAATGTTCCTTGAGCAGCAGGTCCTCCGGCGGATACCCGGTGACGGCCAGCTCGGGGAAGAGGACCAGCTGGGCGCCGGCGGCCACGGCCTGCCCGAGGCCGTCACGGATCTTGGCCTCGTTGCCGAGGATGTCACCGACGGTGGGGTCGAGCTGGCACAGGGCGAGCCGCAGCGGATCGGACATGTCCTCATTATGGGCCGGGCCGCTGGGCAACCGCCCGCCGCCGAGACTCAGTGCGCTGGAGCGCCCTGGCCGAGGGTCAGGAGCATGAAACTCCGCAGGGCGGGATCGGCGGGTGCCCGCACGTGGACCAGCCGCGTCCAGGCGGCGCCCAGGATTCCGTTGGTGCCCGGCCGCCGGGCCAGGATCACCGCCTGCCCGGCCGCGGCCAGAGCCGGGGTGAAGGGGGCGGCGATCGAGCCGGCCAGGGCGCGCAGGCCCGCGGGCGGGCGGTCGCCGCCGTAGAAGAGGACGATGTCGCCGAGCTCGAGCGCCTCCAGCAGTTGGTCGTCGTTGATCTGCCCTTGGTCGCGGGTGATGGCCAGCGGGACGTGGGCGCCGCTGGTCGGCGGCTGAGAGTCATAGGCGGGACGGGAGGTTCCGGGGGCCAGGTGCGCGTGGCCGAGATCGCGGAACTGGGCGCCGAGTGGACCCGTCTGCCCGGTGATCCCGGGGTTGTCGCGCCCGGCCAGCAATCCGCCCGAGAGCAGGGCGATGATGCCCACTGACAGCGCGAAGGCGACGAGCACGATGACCAGCCGCTCGACCAGCCGCATGGGCGACCGGCGCCTCCCCAGTGTTAAGGGCTGAAGGGTGATCTCACTCGACCGCGCGGACGGCGCGCGGGTGCGCCGGATCGGACCGGGGGCTTTCTCCCGCGGCGGCGGCCAGCTCCTCGATCGATGACCGCAGCTCGTCGGCCAGCGCCTCGAGATCGCCGATCGCGTCGTAGTCGGCGTTGAGGCCGAAGTTGAGCTGTCCGTTATAGCTCATGATTGCGATGCCCAGGGCCTGGTTCTCGGCCAGCGGGACCATCGGGTACATCGCCTCGAGTTGCCGGGAGAGCATGTACAGCGGGAACTGGGGCCCGGGGACGTTGGTGACCACGATGTTGAACAGTCGCTGGCGCGCCTGGAGGCGGGCCGCCTGGGCCATGATCGTCGGCGGGGCAAAGCCGGTGAGCCCAGTCAGCACCTGGGCGCCGACCGCCTGGCCCGAGTCCTTGATCCCGTCCATCTCCTTGCTGATCGTCAGCAGGCGCTGCACCGGGTCGCTGAGGCCCACCGGGAGAGGGGCCCACATCGCGGCGACGCGATTGCCCAATGCTCCGCGCTCGACGTCGGCCCGAACCGACACCGGCACCATCGCCTTGAGCACCACGTCCTCGGTCGGCTCGCCGTGGAGGCGCAGGTAGCCGCCCAGCGCGCCTGCCACGGAGGCCAGCACGACATCGTTGACGGTGCCGCCGAGGGCGTTCTTGACCGCCTTGAACTCGCTGAGCTCGCCCCGCACCCACGTGAAGCGACGGTGGGGCCCGATCCGGACATTGAACGCGCTCGACGGTGCCATCTGCAGACCGGCGCGCGCCATCGCGCCCACGCCTCCGACCGCCTGCCCGAGGCGCTCAGCGACCTGGCGGGGCCCGCGCAGGGTGGCGCGCACGCCCCGGGCAATCTCGGCCGGGACGGTGGCCCGCTCCACCAGCGCGTCGGCGAGCAATTGCGCCCGGCTGGGCAGCGGCCGCGGAACCCATTCGTGCTCGGGCGCCGGCACGGGCATCGGGTCGGCCGAGGTGTCAAAGAGCACGGTGGCGATATCGACCCCGGAGATCCCATCGACCAGCGCGTGATGGGTCTTGGACAGCAGCGCGAAGCGATCGTCGGAGAGACCTTCGACGAGCCACAGCTCCCAGAGCGGACGGCTGCGGTCAAGCGCCTGGGAGAAGACTCGGCCGGCGAGGCGCTTGAGCTGCTCTTCGCCTCCCGGACTGGGCAGGGCGGTGTGCCGCACGTGGAAGGCGACGTTGAAATGGGGATCGTCCACCCACACCGGGCGTCCCTGGTGCAGCGGCACGAAGGCCAGGCGCTGGCGGTAGCGGGGGACGAGGTGGAGGCGGGAGACGATGTGCCGGGCGAGCTCCTCGTAGGGGGGCGCCGACCCGTCGAAGACCATGCATCCCGCCACATGCATGTGGGCCGCGTCGCGCTCGAGATGCAGAAACGAGCTGTCGAGGCCGGTCAGGCTATCAGAACTGGGCACGAGGGGATTCTTGCAGGCCGGGCGGTGTGTGACGAGGCTCACGCAAACTGTCCGCTGGCGCTGCCACCCTGGCGCGGTTGAAATAATCGACCTGCCGAATCGCTGTCGCCCGGTGCGCAGCGAGCGGGGGACCCACTGCCGGGTAGTCGTACTGCTTCCACCCGGCCGGGGCGAATCGGCGCCTGGACCCCTCCAGCCGCGACCGTAGCGACTTCCGAGCCTGCCCGTCATACGGGAGACGTCGGTGCTCGCGAGCCCGACAGCTAACCACGTAGGCACACGGGTCGACTGACGTATCAGGAGGTCCTCGGATGAGGCCCACAATGACAGCGCGCACGAAGCGCTCGATCCATGTAGCAATTGTCACGATAATGCTGGCTGTGCCGGCTTCGGCGTTCGCGCTGAGCAGCACGGTCACCGATACCCAAGCCTCCGCCGGCAGCCCGCTTCACGTGCGGATCTCGCCGCGGCGGACCACCCTCAACCACCCCGTCACGATCAGCGGGCGGGCGCCGGCCGCTGACGCCGGACACCGAGCCGTGCTGGAGACGGCGTCGCGGAGCCAGACCAACTGGCGTCCGCTGGCGGCGAGCAGCATCGACTCGGCGGGTCGATTCCGAATCCGCTCGCAGCTGCGCAACTCGGGCTATCTGCGCGTGATCGACTCCGGCCCGACCGCCGCCGCGGCCGCGGTCAGGCCCAGCCAGATCGCGGTTCCCTCGGGTGGTGTGGCCAGCGCTCCCCAGCGGGTCGCCGTTGCGGCCTCGTTTCGGGTCGCGTCCCACTCCCGGGACGTCCTCGCCGGCTCGGCGCTGCTCGTCCATGGCTGGCTGCGTCCGGCTCGGGCGGGGCGTGCCGTACACGTCCAGGGCCATTCCGGCTCGGGATGGCACACGCTGGCCAGCGGGCGTACGGGCGCGGCCGGCGGTTTCCGGCTGCGCCTGCACCCCAACAGCGGGCTGCAGCGCCGCCTGCGGGTCCGGTTCGCCGGCGACACGGCCAACTCCGGCGCGACGCGTTCGGTCGGAGCGTTGACCGTGTACGGCCAGAGCCTCGCCTCGTGGTACAACGACGGCGGCAACACGGCCTGCGGCTTTCACGCCGGTCTCGGCGTTGCCAATCGCAGCCTCCCCTGCGGCACCAAGGTGCGCATCCGTTACGGCGGGCGCAGCGTGACCGCCACCGTCGATGACCGCGGTCCCTACGTGGGCGGCCGGAACTGGGATCTGAACCAGAACACGGCCGGCGCGCTGGGCTTCGGCGGCGTCGGCACGATCTGGGTCAGCCAGTAGCCGCCTGACCGTTTCTCTGGCCTAGAGGGGGTCTCCGATGCGTCGGGGACCCCCTCTAGCCTCTGAGGGGATGCCCGGCCGCTGCATCGCCCACCTCGATATGGACGCCTTCTACGTTTCGGTTGAGCTGAGGCGACGTCCCGAGCTGCGGGGCCGGCCGGTGATCGTGGCTGGATCGGGCCCTCGGGCGGTGGTGACCACCGCCTCCTACGAGGCACGACGCTTCGGTGTCGGTTCGGCGATACCAGCCGCCCGGGCCCGGCGGCTGTGTCCGGACGGCGTCTATCTGACGCCCGACTTCCCCTATTACCGCGAGACCTCGCGGGAAGTGATGTCACTGGTGCGCGCGTGTGCTGAGTCGGTCGAGGTAGTCGGCCTCGACGAGGCGTATCTCGACCTGAGCGGGATGCCAGCGCCCCGGGCCGAAATGCGGCGATTGGTGCTCGACATCGACCGGGCCACGGGCCTGGGGTGCTCGATCGGGATCGGGCCCAACAAGCTGGTGGCCAAGGTCGCCTCCGACGCTGAAAAACCGCGCGGCTTCGTCGCCCTGAGCCGCGAGCAGGCCCGTGCCCGCTTCGCCAGCTCACCCTGCGGGCTGATCCCCGGGATCGGGCCCAAGACGGCCGAGCGGCTGCGCGCCTGCGGCCTGGATACGCTGGGCAAGCTCGCCGCCGCCCCGCCCGACGAGATCAGCGCGCGGTTCGGGCCTCGTCTGGGCCTTGAGCTCCAACGCCGCGCCCGCTTCGAGGATGACAACCCGGTGACCGAGGTCCGCAAGGTGATCTCGGAGTCGCGCGAAACCACCTTTGACCACGACATTGCCGGCCTGGCGCAGCTAGAGCCGATCCTGGTCCGACTGGTCGGGGAGCTCTGCACCACGCTCGAGCGTCAGAGCCGGTGCGGGCGGACGATCGGCATCAAGGTCCGCCTCGACGACTTCTCCACCCATACGCGGGCTCGGACGCTGGGAGAGGCGGTCTGGAGCGCGGATCGGGTCGGTCCCGTGGCGGTTGACCTGCTGCGTCGGTTTGCGCCATCGCGGCCGGTGCGGCTACTCGGAGTACGGGTCGCGGGACTGGAGGCGCGCCGCGCCGACGAGCAGCTCAGCCTGGTTCTGTGATCGGGGCCAGAGGGCGAACTGAGTCTCAGTACAGCGCGGACGCGAGCCGACGCCGGGACTCCCGCGCCAGCGGATGATCGACGCCGAGTTCGTCGAGTACGCCCACCACCACGCGGCGGATGTCGTCGCGGGCGCCATCGGCGCTGGGGAGCGAGGCGATCAGCGTGTCCAAGCCAGCTTGGGTGTCGCCGCTGTCCAGGGCCGTGAAGGCCGCCTCGAGCTCGGCCTGGTCAGCGCGCGCCTCCAGGCGGATCCGGGCCGCGAGTCCGTCGGCGGCGAAGCTGCCGGGAACCTCGCCCAGCACGACCAGCGCCGCGTCGCTCTCGCCGCGCGCGTGGAGGATGCGAGCCAGCGGCACGGCCGCGTCGGCGCGGGAGGGCTCGAGGTCTACCGCGCGTCGCAGCGAAGCCTCGTCACCGGCGGCGACGAGCCCGTCCGCTTCGGAGGGCACGAGGTCGTCGAGAAAGCGCTCGACGGCGGCGGGGGGCTGGACACCCACGAACTCTGACACGACCTGACCGTCGCGGAATGCCTTGACAGCCGGAATGCCTTGGATCCCGTACGTGCGAGCGAGATTCTGATTCGCGTCGACGTCGACCTTGGCGAGCTCGACTTGACCCGCGCGGGCCGCGACCGCCCGCTCGATCACGGGTCCGAGCTGGCGGCAGGGCGCGCACCACTCGGCCCAGAAGTCGACCACTACCGGAACGGCGGCCGAGCGGTCGAGGACCGCGGTCTGGAAGTCCGATTCGGCTACGTCGATCATCACTTTGATGGTAGCCAGGCGATTGCGCGGTGAGCCGCGGTGAGGCCGCGGTGAGGCGATGGTGATGCGATAGACAACAACCATGCAGGAGTTCACGGTTGATAGCGACGGGGTCCGCCTGGCCGGACAGGAGGCGGGGGAGGGCCCGGTCGTGGTTCTCCTGCACGGGCTCACCGCCACCCGGCGTTACGTGGTGATGGGCTCCACGGCCCTGGAGCGCTCCAATCATCGCGTGATCGCGTACGACGCCCGGGGCCACGGACGCTCCTCGCCGGCCGGCGACCCGTCCGCCTATCGCTACGACGAGCTCGCCTCCGACCTCGAAGCGGTGCTCGATCACGCCGGGGTGCAGCGGGCGGTCCTGGCCGGAGCTTCGATGGGGGCCCACACGCTGCTCCGGCTGGCCCTGGGCCGTCCCGAGCGCGTGGGGGGGCTGGTAGTCATAACGCCGGCCTATGAGGGGGAGACCAACGATGATCCGGAGCATCTAGCGCACTGGGACGCCCTTTCTGACGGGTTGCGAACCGGCGGCGTCGACGGGTTCCTGGCCGCCTACGGCAAGCCGCCCGTGCCTGAGCGCTGGCGCGACACGGTGATCAAGGTGATCGGCCAACGACTGTCCCTGCATGAGCATCCCGAGGCCGTGGCCGACGCGCTGCGGGCCGTGCCGCGCTCGCGTCCGTTCGAGAGCGTGGATGGGCTGGGCGCGATCGCCGTCCCCACGCTGGTCGTGGTCAGCGACGACGAGGCCGACCCCGAGCATCCGCGCGCGGTCGGGGAGGCCTACGCGGCCGCGATCCCCGGCGCCCGCCTGATCGAGGACGAGCCGGGACACTCTCCGATCGCCTGGCAGGGCAGCCAGCTCTCCAAGCTGATCGCCGAGGTGGCAGGGGAGGCCGCGCTGTGAGCAGCAGCGCAGCCGGTTACTCGGGAACCCCGCTCCCGCGCAAGCTGGGCATCAAGTCTGGGGCTCGGCTCGCTCTGGTGGGCGCCCCAACCGGTTTTGCCGACACGCTCGGGGGGCTGCCACCGGGCGTCGTGGTTCGCACCCGACTCAGGGGTGGCTTTGATGTGATCGTCGCCTTCTTCGTGGCTCGGGTTGAGCTCGAGCGGCGCTTGCCGGCCTTGCGCTCCGCCCTGGATCAGTCCGGAGGTCTGTGGCTGGCTTGGCCCAAGCGCACCTCGGGCATCACCACTGACCTCGGGGAGGGCGTCGTCAGGGAGTTGGGGCTCGAGACGGGCCTGGTCGACAACAAGGTCTGCGCGATCGACCCCACCTGGTCGGGGCTGCGCTTCGTCTATCGCCTCGCCGACCGCGCCAGGACGTAGACCCGGGCACAGCCGAAGATGTGCACGCTGCCGATCCGGGGACCGAGCGTCTGACGCAGGTCGGCGTGGTGGGCGCAGTCGCTGATCAGCAGCGTCGCCCCAGTGGACTCGACGAACGAGCGGGCCAGTGCCGGTCGCATCCGGCCCCGGAACAGGCGGTCGACCTGACGGGCGCGGTCTGGGTAGTCGCGGCTCCAGTAGCCGTGGCCAACCCAGACGTTGCGCCCGGTCTGCGACGGCACCAGGGTCGCGAACGGGGTCGGCGCGAGCACGCCGCCGGCGGGCGCGGCCTGCGCCACCCAGGCCAGCGCCTGGGCATCGGGATGGGGAAGGTAGTACTGCACCGTCCTGCCCTGGGCGGTGTTGACGAACTTGCGCGCGCCGTAGGCGAGCCCGGGGATGGTCAGCAGGGCCACGCCGAGCGCGCCCACCAGCACCGGGAGACGCAGCCGTTGGCCCCCCCGCACGACGAGAACCGCGAACGGGAAGCTCAGCCCCTGAAGCCCGTGCGCGGCGAAGGAGTCGTTGACGAAGTAGGTGACAAAACAGGCGGCGATCCAGAGCAGGAGGGCCTGCTCCGTCACCTCCGCGCCGGGCCGGCGCAGACCGAGGCCAGCGAGCAGGAGCAGGGGCCCGAAGCCGAGGAGCAGCGCCAGAGCAGGCAAGCGCGCGATGACCTCGTAGTGCGAGGCCAGTTTCCAAGCCGGGTCACCGTGACTGAGCAGGTAGTAGTAGGCCAGCGGGAGGGCCGCCCCAATGGCCGCCAGGGCGAGCGTCAGCATTCCCTGCAGCCGCTGCCAGACGGCCAGCCCCACGTAGATCACGATCAGCGTGATCCCCTGCCAAGGATGCAGCCAGGAAGCCACCGCCGAGGCCAGGAAGGCCACGACCAACGCTCCGAGACCTCCAGTCATTGACTGCATGCGTGTCTTCGGTGATCCGAAGCCGCGCGGATCGATTGACCGTTCCACGGCCAAGAGCGCTACCGGCACCAGGGCCAGCCCCAGCGCGCTCGGGACGTAGCCCCAGAGCTTGGAGGCACCGAGGAGCTCGTCCTCAAGCAAATAGAGCGCAAAGCGCAGGGGGCGACTGCCGAGCTGGGCCCAGCTGAACAGCGCCGCCAGCGGCGTGCAGAGAAACAGCGACAGCGCGACGGTCGCCGTCCGGGCGGCGCGCTGGTCTTCAAACAAGCGGCGCGCCCAGGCCGCCGCGCCCAGGAACAACGCGATGACCGCCACCGGCTTCCAGAGCAGATAGGCGACCGGGAGCGACAGCCCCGCCCTCCCCAGCGCCCCGGTGATCGTGAACAAGGGTTCGAGGTAGACATGGCCGCTCGGCGTGAGCGTGAACAAGTCAGAGGCGAGACCGTGCAGGCCCGCGTCACGGGCCCAGGCCAGGTACTGCAGCTGATCGGCACCCAGCACCCCGTCGGCCCCAATCAGACCGTCGGCGCCGGTGAAGATCGTGTGCGTCTGCGCCGCGTGGACGAGCAACAGCACGAGCGGGAACGCTGCCCACGCGGCGAGCGCGGCTAGGAGCGCCAGTTCGGCCCCGGAAGCACGCGACCGGCGGTTCGCCATGGCGCGCAAGCCTAACCAGCGGTGACGCTCCCGGCCAGGTTCGGCCGGGAGCGTGGTGCTATCAGCCGGCGGTGACCGAGTTGGTCCGGTCGGCCGGCGCGATGTAGCCGTTGCCGTTGAAGTGGATCTTGATCCGGATCGTGGCCGGGGTGGCCGCCTTCACGCGCCTAAACGAGTTGTCGGCGGTGAACTTGCAGTCCGGCCCGACCGGAGCGACCACCGTGCCGATGCGACGCTTGCCCAGGAAGTAGCCCACCTTCACGGTTCCCGAGCACCGGGAGGCAGCCGGGATGAAGCTGGCCCCACCGATCGTGCCGCTGGTGCTGAAGGCGTAGGGCCGGTGCCGGTCACGCCCCGGGCTCGTCTTGGCGCTCAGCCGCGGGTTCGGCCGCCGGGCCGGCTCGGTAAAGAAGGTCGCGTCGGCGCCCGTCGAGGTGACGTTGCCGTTGTGGAAGGCGACGATGCGATAGTGGAACAGGGTCGCCGGCGCCAGACCCGCGAGCGTGGCCGAAACGGGAAGCGACGTCGCGACCTTGGCGAGCGGCTGGGCCGGAACCGTCTCGACTCCGTAATTGGTGGTGAGGCCGTAATCGACCGCCCAGGTGGTCTCAGCGCCCTCTGGGTTGACGCTGCCCGTGACCGTGGCGACCGTCTTGCGGACGTTGACGGGAGGACCGGTGACCACCGCGGCCGGGGGAGGCCCGCTGGTCGTGAAGGTTCGGTCAGCGCCCGAAGCCGAACCCGCTTTGTTCAGCGCGAACACGTGGTAGTGGTAGACCGTGCCTGGGGTCAGACCGGTGATCGTGGACTTGACCGTGACCGGCTTGGCCCCGGCGCCGACGGCCTGATTGGTGCCGGACTGTCCGTAGGCGTTGGTGATCCCGTACTGAAACCCGACGCCCGTCTCGTTGCCGTTGGGATTCACGGTGGCCGTCAGGGTCTCCGAGGTGTTGCTGACGCTGACCGCCCGACCCGTCCTGACAGTGGGCGACGATGCCGCTAGGGCCACGCCGGTGATGCTCAGCCCGAGCACAACGGCGGCCAAAAGAGATGTAGTGGTGCGCTTCACTGGCTCCTCCTCCTCGCAGGTACGGCCGTTTCAAACCGGCTCTGGGCTCTAAGTTGCGGCCCGCCCCGGACGCTGCGCCGGTATTAGGGTAGGGGCGAGATGATGCGCCGTACAGCTTCTTCAACGCGGTGGCCGAAGCTCCTCCGGGCGGGCTTGCCGACTACGCCGTCGTGGACGAGATCTTTCGCATGACCAGGCCGAGCGCGTGACCGCGATTCTGCTCTACGGCAGCACCGAGTACAACGCTGCGCTGCGTCACGAGGTGCCGATCGTGATCCCCGACGAGTTCGTGTTCGTGTTGGCGAAGGGCACGACCTGGCTTCAGGCCTCCCGGCTGGAGGCCGACCGCATAGCCGCCTGCCGTCCCGACGCTACTCTGCTCGACGTCGGCGAGCTTGGTCTCAAGGAGTTGGTCGACAGCGGGCGGACCTCCGATGAGGTCGGGCTCGAGCTCGCCGTCCGCGCCGTTGCCCGGACGGGCGTTCGTCGCGCGATCGTGAACGCTGAGTTTCCGCTTGCTCTCGCCGACCGGTTACGTACCGCTGGGGTGCAGTTGACCGTCGACGAGGCGGTGGTGACGGCGCGGCGCCGCCGCAAAACCGATGCCGAGCTGGCCGGCATCCGCCGCGCCCAGCGGGCGGCCGAGGCGGCGATAGCCAGCGCCGCGGGGCTGCTCGCGCGTTGTGTGCCGAGCGGCGACGGGCTACGGCTCGACGGCGAGCCGCTTACCGCCGGGCACGTCCGGGCGGCGATGCGCGACGCCGCCTGGACCCACGGCGCCGTGCTGCCCAGCACCGTCATCGTCGCCTCGGTTTGGCAGGGATTTGGCCACGAGCCGGGGAGCGGGCCGCTGCCGGCGCGGCTCCCGATCCAGATCGACGTCTGGCCGCGCGACGAAGCCTCGGGCTGTTGGGCGGACATGACCCGCACCTTCGTGGTCGGCGGTGAGCCGCCGGCCGAAGTGCGCCATCAGGAGACGCTGGTCCGCGGCGCGCTCGAGGAGGCCAAGGCCAACGTGCGCCCGGGGGTGACCGGTCGCGAGCTGCACGCCGCCTGCTGCGATCGGTTTGAGGCTCGGGGCTACCGGACCCAGCGCACCGGCCGCGGTGACGATCCCGACGAGGGCTTTCAGTTCTCGCTCGGACACGGCGTCGGCCTGCGCGTGCACGAGGCCCCCGGGCTCGGGCGCACCGGCGGCGATCCGTTCGTGACCGGCGACGTGCTCGCCGTCGAGCCGGGCCTGTGGCAGCGCGACGTCGGCGGCGTCCGCTTCGAGGACCTGCTGCTGGTCACCGACGACGGCTGTGAGGTCCTGACCGACTTCCCGTATTCCCTGACTCCCGAGGGCCACTAATGCCGTCGACCGGTTAGCCCGCGCGCGGTGGCTTCGCTGCTCCTCGGACCGATGCTCCGCTATGTCTCGAGTACCGAGGCCACGATCTGGCTGGAGACCGACGCCCGCTGCGAGATTGAGATCCTCGGCCATCGGACGACTACGTTCTGTGTGGACGCAAAGCATTACGGGCTCGTCGTCATCAGCGGCCTGCAACCCGGCGGCAGTGTCGAATATGACGTCCGCCTCGACGGCGAGGCGTGCTGGCCGCCACCGGTCTCGGCCTTCCCGCCCAGCCGCATCCAGACCCTGGCCGAAGACGGGCCGATCGAGGTCGCCTGGGGATCGTGCCGGGTCACCGCGCCTCAGGAGATCCCGTACACGCTGAACATCAATGAGGACAAACGCGGGGCAGGGGTGGACGCCCTCTATGCGCTGAGCCAGCGTCTGCGCGACAGCGACCCTGCGACCTGGCCGGGCCTGCTGCTGCTGATCGGCGATCAGATCTACGCCGACCATATCTCGCCGCAGGCGGCGCAGTTCATCGCGGCCCGGCGCGACACGAGCCAGCCCCCGGGCATGGAGGTGCTCGACGTAGCGGAGTACACGATGCTTTACCGCGAAGCATGGTCGCAGCCCGCGCTGCGGTGGCTGCTCTCGACCGTACCCACGGCGATGATCTTCGACGACCATGACATCCACGATGACTGGAACATCTCCGAGGCGTGGATCGAGGACATGCGGGCCACGCCGTGGTGGCACGAGCGGATCATCGCCGGCCTGTGGACGTACTGGATCTATCAGCACATCGGCAACCTCTCACCGGCCGACCTCGCGGGTGATTCGCTGTTTCAGAACGTGCTGGCCGCCGATGACGCCGCGCCGCTCCTGCGCGAGTTCGCCGAGGCGGCTGAACGTGAGGGGGGAGGCAGCCGGTGGAGCTTCTCGCGCCAGTTGGCCGGCACGCGGTTGGTGGTCATCGACAGTCGGGAGGGACGGGTGCTTGCCGACGGTCAGCGCGCGATGCTCGACGAGAACGAGTGGGGCTGGCTGCAAGAGCAGCTCACCGGCGATTACGACCACGTACTGATCGCCAGCACCCTGCCGATCCTGCTCGCGCCCACCCTGCACTACGTGGAGGGTTGGAACGAGGCCGTCTGCGGAGGGGCGTGGGGCAAACTCGCCGTCCGCTGGAGCGAAAAGCTCCGTCGCGCGCTCGATCTCGAGCACTGGGCCGCCTTCCAATCCTCCTTTCACCGGCTTATCGATCTGATCGGACAAGTGGGGTCCGGTGGCCACGGCCAGGCTCCGGCGTCGATCGTCATGCTCGGCGGTGACGTCCATCACGCCTACCTCGAGACGGTTGCGTTTCGCGCCCCGGCGGGCATTGAAAGCAACGTCTACCAGGCGGTCTGCTCGCCGTTTCGCAACCCGCTGAGCAGGCGCGATCGCACGCTGCTGCGGATCGGGCGCCGCTCGAAGCTCGTCGGCTGGCTGGCCCGGAGCCTTGCCCACGCGGCCGGAGTCAAGGATCCGGCCGTGCGCTGGCGCCTTCTGCAACCGCCCACGTGTGAGAACCAGCTTGGCTGGCTACACCTCGATGGGCGTGAGTTGCGGCTGACGATCGAGACCGTCCGTGAGGGCCACGAGCCCGAGCTCGAGGTATCGCTTAATCACCGGCTGGCCTGATCGGCTCGGAATCGCGCTGCCTGTAACGCAGGACCGCGTGGCCTGTTCCGCAGTCGCTCTTAGTAGATGATTCTCAGCCTCACGGCCGATACCGCGTTTCCTGGGCTGATGTTCGGGTGACCTGAAGCCAGAAGCCACGGCACGCTCAAGGCGGCATATTGGCGTGCGGCTCCAGCAGAACTCAGACGTCGGAGCTCGTCAGGGCGAGCTCGTAGGTCTGGCCGATCAGGTCGACGCCAAAGCTGTGGTGTGGCTCCTCGGCCACGAGCCGGAAATCCTGCTCGAGGTAGATTCTCCGGGCGGCAACCAGGGGATGGTTGGTCCACAACCGCATGCGCTCGTAGCCCGCGGCGCGCGCGAACTCGACTGCGGTCGCGACCAGCCGAGAGCCCAGCGCATGCCCGCGCGCACGGGGGTCGACGAGCAGGATTCGCAGCTGGGCGGTGGCTGGATCGGGAGCGGGAACGCAGAACACGCAGCCCGCCCGCCTACCCCCGTGCTCCGCAATCCACGCGCCCTGAGCCTGCGGTCGGTCTGACCCCGTGTAGTCGACCACGATTTGAGCTACCAGCGCCTCAAAGCTCGTATCCCAACCGAACTCCGCGGCATACACCTCGCCATGCGCCATCACGACCCAGCCGAGATCCCCGGGCGCACCGAGGGGGCGAATCGTGACCACTTGGGTTGGCACTGAAACAGTCGTGTCAGTAGCCTACCGAATCATGCCCATCGTGTCACCGGCTCAGGGAGGGCCCGCCCAGGCGGGCTCGCCACGCCGCGATCAGCTACTCGAGCGGGCTTATGCCTACGTGCTGAACCACGGTCTCGCTGGGATGTCGTTGCGGCCGCTGGCAGCGGCAGTCGGCTCGAGCCCACGAGTGCTGCTGTTTCTGTTCGGCAGCAAGGATGACTTGGTTCGGGCGCTGCTGGCGCGAGCCAGGGCGGACGAGATCGAGCACCTCAACCGGGTCCACGGACTGGCCGGCGGCGGCCTCGCACAAGCCACGGGGGAAATCTGGCGCTGGCTGTCGGCCATGGAGCACCGCGGGCTGCTCCGGCTTTGGCTTGAGAGTTATGCCCGGTCGCTGGTCGAGCCCGACGGTCCGTGGGCCGATTTCGCCGCCGGCACGGTTACCGATTGGCTTGAACTGCTGGCCGCCGCCCAGACGCCGGCCGAGCGGGGCGCCGCCGACGCCGAGACGCAGCGGACGCTCGCCCTCACCGTACTGCGCGGCGCGCTGCTAGATCTCCTGGCCACCGGCGACGCCGAGCGATGCGCCAAGGTCGTCGAGCGCGGCGTCGGACGGCTCTAACGCGCGACGACCTGGAGCGGCCTGGACTCGCGTGACGCGGCGATGAGTTCGGCGTGCCGCGCCGGTCTTAAGGGTACGGGCGTCGATTGGCGGCCGCCGACATTCGTGCCTGCCGCCCATGCCGACGCTACGAACGCCAAAGGAGGGAACGATGTCCGAGTACAAGATTGGAACCCGCGAGGAGTGGCAGGCGGCTCGCGATGCACTGGCGACGCTCGAGGCCGAGCACGCCAAGCTCGGCGAGAGGGTGACCGAGCAGCGGCGCCAGCTTCCCTGGGTTCCGGTGGAGAAGGAGTACCAGTTCGATACCGAGGACGGGAAGAAGACGCTCGTCGATCTCTTCGACGGACGCTCGCAGCTGCTCGCCTACAACATCATGTTCGGACCCGATTACGAGGTCGGCGCCTGTCCTGGGTGTTCGAACCTGGGGGATGAGCTAGACGCCACGCGCGTGCATCTGAACCACCGCGACGTGACCTTGATGTGCTTCTCCCGGGCGCCGATCGATCGGCTCACCGCCTACAAGCAGCGGATGGGTTGGCAGTTCCCCTACGTGTCGACCTATGAGACGGAGTTTCCGTTCGACTACGGGCTCGCCCTCACGCCGGAGCAGTCGCGGCAGATCCCCGAGGTCCAGGAGATGGTCAACAACCCTCCCGAGTGGCTCGAGGACTGGGGGCGCCAGGTCGGAGCCAAGCTCGAGGACGGCCTGCGCGAGGGTCCGAGCTTCATCGCTTTCGCGCGCGAGAACGGAACCGTGTACCACACCTACACAGTGATGGCGCCCGATCGATTCGTCGCGCCGTACAACTCGTTCCTGCTCGAGCGAACGCCGAAGGCTACGTCCGGAGAGTTCCGCAACTGGCGCAAGGACGAGTATCCGGACTGATCGCCCGCCTTCAAGCGAGGGAGAGACTGCACGGCGTCTCCTATCAATGCTCGATAATCGGGCTTATGTCGACCACCTGAGAGAATTTGAGACTCAGACAGGCCCCTGTAGCCTCTCTGAGCCCCCGCTCGGCGTGAGTTTGCTCAGAACTGGGCCGACTCTGGACCAATCGGCCCCTGGTTTCGGCGATTGGCAGGCCCGCGACACCTGCATAAGGTGAAAATCTTGGCGCCGACTCCCGAATTTTGCGCAAAACGACTCCTCAGCGTGCGCACTAGGAAAACCTTGCTTGGGTCGGCCAGGTTTTGCACGTCTTGCAGGTCGGAGACCGATCCGGGCCGGTAAAGATGGCGCTCCCGCGGGGTCCCCGCCGGCCGTCGATCGTAGTCTGCGCACTTATGTGAACCCGTGCAAGTCCCCTGGCGCGTGACATCAAACCGCTGACCCCGCCGATACGCTAGGCAGGTCTCGGGAGCAGTTCGCCTGCTCGGGACCGTTTGCGACCATGTTCTCCCTGCCCCGAAAGCTCTCGCTTGTGGGCGCCCTGGCGGTGGCGCTGGCGGGTTTGCCCTCCCCCCTCGCCGCGGCCTCGCCGAGGGCCGGCGGCCCGGGCCTGCCGAGTCCCGTGGGCGGCGGCGCCTCGACCGGCGGCGCGCCGATCTGGAGCGGCGGTTTGGCCCCGACCGGCGGGCCTAAGAAGGTTCCCGCCCCGCCCAGCAAGCGCGACCACGGCCACTGGCTGCGCGGAGTGACGATCACCGAGTACTGGCCCGCTCCCGAGGCGTGGTTCGTCGGGCGCCTGGTCAAGGCTCCGGGCCTCACCGGCCTGCATCGGATCGATTGGCTCTACTCGGCCTCGGGACTCTCGATGGAGGGCGACGGCATCGGGCTCGACGGCCAGCTCTACCACATTCAAACGCTCGGAGACGGGGGCTGGGTCACGGAGGCCGGCCGGCCCACCGACCCCAGCACCGGCTGGCGCGCAGGCGCTCCCTTCTGGCGGGCGGGCGGCTACTGGCGCAACCGCAAGCGGGCCGTGACTTACCCCCTGGGCGCCGGCGGATGGTCGGCTGGGTTCGGTCGTAAGTACGTGCCCCTTCCCCACGTCAGCTTCGCGGCGGGAGAGTCACTGCCCCTGCGCTTCTACCAGTCGATCGCGGTCGATCCGAAGGTGGTTCCGCTCGGCAGCCGCGTCTACGTGCCGGCCTATCGAAACGACGGACACGGCGGCTGGTTCATCGCCGCCGACACCGGCGGGGCGATCAACGGTCGCCACGTCGACGTCTACCGGTCACCTCCGCCCAGCTCCTCGGACGCGGGTCAGTACCTGACCGGCGCGCGGATGTACGTGATCAAGGCGCGCCCCTAACGAACAGCCGCGCCGCTCGCGTTACTAGACTCCACTGCGCGATGCCCAAGCAGCAGCGAATGATGCGAGTTGAGCAACGCGGCCAGCTCGCTGCCATGCAGCAACTCGAGACGCGTAGCGACGAGGAGCTCGAGGCCGAGACCAAGTTCAAGTCCGCGGCCCAGGCGATCCTCGGAGCCCGCGCGGCCGAGCGCTATGACGCCAAGGCCGCCCGGACGCACTTCCAGCGCGCGCTCGCCGCTGCGCGTCCCCAGGAGCGTCTTCAGCTGCGCCGCATGGCCGACGCCTCGCTTGCTCTCGCCGAGCGCCGGGCCGATGATCTCAAGCAGGCCACCCAGCGCCTCGGCGTCGAGACGCCCACCAACCGCCAGCTCTTCGGGCTCAAGTTCATGGGTCTGATTGCGCCTCCCAAGAGTGCCGGCGGGTTGGCTCGCGCGCGCGGTGTGGTCCTGATCATCCTCCTGATCTTGGCCATCCTGCTGATCGGCTTCGGGATCGTGAACCTGGTCGCGCTGCCCTTCGGTGGCATCTCGCTCGATCTCGGGATCTTCTACGGCTTGGTCTTGGTCCTGATCGCGATCGCCGTGCTCGTCTACTTCGGGCGCAAGCGCCAGCAGAAGGCCCAGGCGCAGCGGGCCGAGCAGACAGCGGCCCGCTCGCGCTGAGCGGCGGCGGAAGCCATGTGCGGCCGCTACACGTTGGCAGCGCCTGACCCGGGGGCGATACGCGCTCGCTTCCCGATCGGCGAGTCAGTCGAGGTGCGCCGGCGCTTCAACGTCGCCCCCAGCGACGACGTCCTGGCGGTGACCACCGACCGCGAGGGAGTCCCCCGGGGCGAGCTGCTGCGCTGGGGTCTCGTGCCCTCGTGGGCCAAGAGTCCCGACACCGGCCTGAAAATGATCAACGCCCGGCTGGAGACGGTCACCGAGCGCCCTGCCTACCGCCGCGCGTTCGAGCGCTACCGCTGCCTGATCGTGGCCGACGGCTTCTACGAGTGGCAACGCACGGCCGCCGGCCCCAAGCAGCCCTTTCACATCACCCGCGACGACGGCGGTCCGTTCGCCTTCGCCGGCCTATGGTCGATCTGGCACGCGCCGGAGGGTGACAAGCTGCGCACCTGCACGATCCTCACCACGGCGGCCAACTCTGTCCTGGCCGGCCTGCACGACCGGATGCCGGTGATCCTGGCCCCCGGCGACGAGCGCGAGTGGCTTGACGCGGCCACGCCAGGAGACCGATTGGCGCAGATCCTTGGTGGTCTTCCCGCCAATCACACCGTGCTGCGGCCGGTCAGCCTGGCCGTCAACGACGCCCGCTACGACGGGCCCGAATGCCTGGCGCCCCCTTCGCCGGACACCCAGGCGGCGCTGTTCTAGCCCGTCGCCTTGAGCGCCGCGGGCGCCTCGACGCCGACCGGAAGCTCGATAGCGGCCGGGGGGCTCGCCGGGACCGGCGTGCTGAGGGTGGTGCCGCTGGAGACGCTGTCGGGGGTCGCGTTACGCAACCAGGTACCGAAGACATCGGCGGGCATCGGACGGCTGAGGTGATAGCCCTGGGCGAGGTCACAGCCGAGCAGAGCGAGCTGCTCGAGCGTGGCCCCGTCCTCCACCCCTTCGGCGATGATCTTCAGGCCGAGATCATGGCCGAGGTTGATGGTCGAGCGGACGATGATCAGATCACTCTCGTCGCGAAGCATCGGTGACACGAACGAGCGGTCGATCTTGAGCTCGTCGATCGGCAGCCGCCGCAGGTTGGCCAGGGACGAGTAACCGGTGCCGAAGTCATCGACTGACATGCGCACGCCGAGGTCGCTGAGCCGGGTCACCGTGGCCAGCGCTCGGTCGGGGTCAGACATGATCATGCTCTCGGTGATCTCGAGCTGGAGCGCCCCCGGGGGGAGCGAGTAGCTCGCCAACAGGCGTTCGATCTCCTTGGGGAGATCGCGGTCCAGCAGATTGCGCACCGACAGGTTGACGGCCACCGACAGGTCGCGGCCACCCTTGCGCCAGTTCGCGCATTCGGCGATCGAGCGCTCGAGCACGTGACGGGTGAGCGGTCCGATCAGGCCCGTCTGCTCGACTGTCTGTACGAACCCGCCCGGCGGGATCAAGCCGTGTTCGGGGTGTTGCCAGCGCACGAGACCCTCGGCGCCGGTGACGTGGAGGTCATCGAGATCGACGATCGGCTGGTAATGGACGACGATCTCGTCGGAGGCGAGGGCGTGACGCATGTCGCTGAGGACACTCAGTCGCCTCACCGAGTGCTGGTTCTGCTCGGCGGTGTAGACCTTGAAATCGGACTGCGCCTCCTTGGCGGAGTACATGGCGATGTCGGCACAACGCAGCAGGGCGTGGGAATCGTCCCCGTCCTCCGGGAAGCGAGCGACCCCGATTGAGGCGCCGACCTCGAGCGAGAGCTCATCTACCGAGAACGGCTCGCTGATGCACTTGATCAGCCGACCGACCTCGCGCTCGATGAAGCCGATGTCGTGGGTGCCAGGTGCCGGCAGGATCCCGAACTCGTCACCGCCCAAGCGGGCCACGAGCCCGGCCGCCCCGACGGCCTCGACCAACCGCGGCCCGATGTCCTTGAGCAGGACATCGCCGTAGTGATGGCCGAGCGTGTCGTTGATCTCCTTGAAACGATCGAGATCCATCAGCATCACCGCGAAGGTGCTGTTCCACTCGCGCGCCGCCGCGATCCGCTCCTGGACCGTCTCCTGGAAGCGCTCGCGGTTGGCCAGGCCGGTGAGCTCGTCGGTCGTGACCATGCGCTGCAGCTTCTCGCTGCGCTGTTTGGAGGTCACCAGCTCGCGCAGCAGGTACTGCATGATCACGACGATGAGCCCGAACAGGGCCAGCCCGGCCGTGCCGACCCGGAGGGTGAGGTAGACGGCCGCCAGGCTGAGCAGGGACGAGAACAGCTCGGCCGCCATCAGCGGGGCAAAGACCTCGAGCAGATGGCGCCTCAGCGACTTGCGCTCGACGTAGCAGCGATAGCCAAACGCGATCAGGATATTGATCGCCAACGCGACCAGGAAGGTGGCGAACACGAGCAGGTAGAAGCCCAGCTGGCGCGAGGTCACGTGCAACGCCCCGGTTATGAACGTGAAGAACAGCCCGGCGAGCAGCGGAAACCAGGTGAAGTTGGTCAGGTTGCTCCAGAACCAGTGCGGGGCCTCCCGCACCCAGAACCAGCCGACGATGATCGTCAGCCCACCGATCAGGACCGCCGGACCGCTGCCGAGCAGTACGGCGGCCAGGACGATGCCCAGGAAGCTGCCCGAGATGATCGTCCGGCCCACGTCGACCCCCATTCGATCGCTGACGACGGTGAAGACGGCGATCATCACAAACGGCAGGAGGCGCCAGTGATCGGAGCCGCCGGCGAGCACCGCGATGCCAGCCGCGACAACCGGGCCTGCGGCCATCAAGAACCACGCCAGACGTCCGGGTCGAGACGGACGGATGCCAGTACCGGCTTCTTCGCGTGCAGCCATCGCGGATCTTATCGGCGCCCGCCGCACAAACCTTCACTTCCACGGGCGCGGAAGGGCCAGGATCGATCAATCGTCCAGGCCGCTAAAGGTTTGCCCGCCCCGCGCCGATTCCCTGCTTGAGAAAAAAAGGAGGGGCCCGTCTAGAACACGGACCCCTCGGTACGGCTTAGTGATTACGAGCGCCCATGGATGGCCCTCCTTCCCATGAACGGAACGGCTACCGGTAACAGTGGGCCAATCGGCAGATCTGGCGTCGGGCTTTAGGCCCGACGCCTATTTTTTTGGTCATCTTTCTGACAAAAGCTCGTGCAGTGTTGAATAGAGGATTGAGCCCGACCCCGAGTTCGCCGAATACGGTGGCTCTCAGGCCTCGT
>JBOGYN010000526.1:0-3005 GCA_050696855.1 Solirubrobacteraceae bacterium
GTCCATCGGAAAGTCGGTGAAGCTGATCGCGTGCTTGGACGTATCGATCTGCAAGGAGCGGTAGGCCGATGAGCGACCGTTGGGATTGCGGAAGTACCAGTTGCCCCCGATGTCGTCACTGGCTTCAAAACACGTGTAGGCGACCCCCCAATCGGCGAGCGACTTGGCGGCCGTGAGGCCGCTCACACCGGCGCCGATGATGCAAGTCCGCTGCTGCTGTCCCGTCCTCGCCTCCTGCACTCGCGGCTGTCGACCGAGAGCTTATTCGGCCGACGCGCTGGCGCCCAACTCACCCCAGCGGCGTCACGACGAGGAGTAGGTGACCGTCAGCGAGGTGAACGCGAACCTAGGGACGAAGCAGCGATGCACCTTCCGGGAACCGACCACCCGGATGCGATGCTTGGAGCGCTTGAGGATCGGCTGGCGCAGGGTGCCACAGAACTGCTCGGGGCCGAAGGGACCGTAGAAGCTCCCCGCGCCCGGTCCGTAGAAGCCATTCGTTTGCGCATCGGTGACCGACAGCACGGACCCGAGGGTCAGTCCGACGGCCCGGGCATAGTCGAGCGCGCGCTCTTTCGCGTCCCGGACGGCACCCGCGATCGCGGCCTTGCTGGCGGCGTTGTAGGCGGCCCGGATCGAGGCGTTGCTGTGCCGGTTGGCGGGCCGTACGCGAGCCTGGCCAGTGCCCGTAGCGGTCACGGTGTTGGCCGAGGCGGCGACGGCCGGGACGGCGGCCAACAGCGCCAGTAGGCAGGAACTCAAGACCACAGACAAGCCTCGTGACACGGGCACCCCTCCTCGCTCGCGCCGCTTCCGGGACGACGAACTTTGACAATCCTCGCAGAGCGGCGGCCCCGTGGCAAGCGGGTGCTAGCGGCTGAGCAGCCCGTAGGTGTCAGGCCGCCGCGTGGTCAGGAACGGGAACAGCTCGAGCCAGTCGCGGCGCTGATCGAGGTCAAGGTCGGCGACCAGCACCGCCGGAGCATCGCGGGGCGCCTGGACGAGAATCCGGCCGTAGGGATCGGAGATGAAGCTCGAGCCGTAGAAGGTGAGCGGGTCCTCGAAGCCGATGCGATTCACCGCGACCATGAAGGTGCCGTTGGCGACTCCGTTGCCGACGATCACCTGCTCCCACAGGGGCTGGGTGTCGAAGTCGGGGTGATCGGGCTCTGAGCCGATCGCCGTCGGGTAGATCAGCACCTCGGCGCCCTCGAGTGAGTAGGCGCGGGCCAGCTCGGGGAACCACTGGTCCCAGCAGGTCGGGCAGCCGAGCTGGACCTCGCCGTCTTCGGTGGGCAGCGCGGTGAGCGGGAACGGGTCACCGGCCGCCGGGCCGGGCCGGAAGTAGCGGTCCTCGTAGTAGCCGGCCGTGATCGGGATGTGGAGCTTGCGGGTGCGCGACACGAGCTGGCCGTCCGGCGCGACGACCACCGCGGTGTTGAAGCCCAGACCGTCTGCCGGGTCGGCGTCGGCGCGCTCGTAGAGTGAGGCGTGGACGAAGGCACCCGTCTCGGCGGCCAACCGCCGGGCGAAGGTGACCGTAGCTCCCGTCTCGAGCTCTTCGGGAGCGGCGCCCGCCGCCGCGGGCCCGTCTGGGGTGATGGCGAAGTACGGCGACAGGGTGAGCTCCTGCAGGCACGCGATCCGCGCTCCCTCGGCCGCCGCCATCCTGATCCCCGCGGCCAACGCCGCCTCGTGCTCCTCGGGATCGGGGCGCCAGCGCTCCTGGACGAGGCCGACGCGCAGAGGCTTGCGCTCGGGCGGTCGGGTGCGGGCCGGCGATGCCGGCGGCGGTCCGGCGACGAGCAGCCGCGGAGCGTCAGGCATCGCGGACCGGCACCTGCTGCGTGATGCAGTGCGGACCCCCTCCGCCGAAGGCGATCACGAGCCCGGGCACGGGCACGACCTCCCGTGTCGGGTAACCGGAGGCGATGATCTCGAGTGCGTGGGCATCGGTGTCGGCACCGGCGACGGGCACGATCACAGCCCCATTGCAAATGTAGAAGTTGAGGTAGCCGGCGGCGATCGCCTCGCCCGCCACTTCGGCGTAGGGAAGGTGGGGGAGCACCGTCACCTCGAGCCCCGCCGCGACCAGCCGTGACCGATTCTCCTCGCAGGCCGCGTAGTTGGGGTTCTCCTCATCCACGGTCTGGAGCAGCACCTGCCCCGGAGCGCTGAAGGCGGCGACCAGGTCGACGTGACCGTCGGTGTCACGATCCTCGAGCAGCCCCTGACCGAGCCACACGATCCGCTCCACCGCGAGCGTCGTGCGCAGCTCGGCCTCGATCTCGTCGCGGGACAGTGCCGGGTTGCGGTTCGGTGCCAGCAGGCATTGCTCGGTGGTGAGCAGCGTTCCCTGGCCGTCCGTGAGGATCGAGCCGCCCTCGAGCACGATCTCCGAGCTGCGAACCTCGTCGCCGAGGTGCTCGGCGATCAGCCGGCCAACCTCCGCGTCATGATCCCAGGGCGAGAACTTCTCGCCCCAGGCGTTGAAGCGAAAGTGCACCGCGACCCGCCGGCCGTCGTCCTCATAGATGTAGATCGGGCCACAGTCGCGCAGCCAGGAATCATCGAGAGCGAACTCGACGATCTCGACCCCCGCCGCGCACGCGGCGCGCGCGGCGGCGCTGTCGGATCCCGGGTTGGCGATCATCGTCACCGGTTCAAAGGCTGCGATCGCGTTGGCCACGGCCGCGTAATCGGCCCGCGCCTGCTCCATCGTGTGACCCCAGAGCTCAGACCGGCACGGCCAGCCCATCAGGGTCCGCTCGTGGGGTTCCCATTCGGCCGGCGTGCGCACCTCCGGGAATCTACCCCTACCGGGTCAGGTGCTGGCGGTGCGCCACGGCCGCGGCCTGGGTGCGGCCCGTGACCCCGAGCTTGGCCAGGATTCGTGACACATGCACGCTGGCTGTCTTCTCGGCCATGAACAACGCCTCGCCGATCTGACGGTTGGTCGCCCCCTCGGCGATCAGCGCGAGCACCTGACGCTCGCGGGGGGTGAG
>JBOGYN010000527.1:0-4150 GCA_050696855.1 Solirubrobacteraceae bacterium
GCCCTGGGCCAATCGCAGGGGCTCACACCTGGCTGCGTCGCGAACCTCGACAACATCCAGCTGATCCCCGCAAGCACGCTACTCCGCCGAGCCGGCACGGTCCCGCCCGCGCGTTGGACCGAATTCTGCCGAGCGATGGCGTCGGTCATCGCATGTTGAGGAACCGACACGTCGTGCACTCGGAGTCGTTGGCGACTTGATTTACTTGTCCTGAGGGTCCGGCAGCGTCAAGCAGGAATATCGAGTCGGTACGAGAACCAGACGCTCTCGGTTGTTTTGGCACTTTCGCGAGAGACCCCCGTCTCCCGCTGTTCCGTCCATCAGACGTCCACGCTGCGCATGAGACGGTTATCAATGATCGGTTCCGCGTTCGATGTCGTCGCAGGGCGGATATGGGTCTCGAAGGGCTCACACTGGCATCGCAGCGCTCACGACGGGAAGCGACCCACACAGCCGGGTGCCATTGTCCAGACTGGAGATGACCTGTACCTCGCCACCGAGGGCATCGAGGCGATCGATCATGTTGGTCAGGCCTGAGCCTTTGGTGGTGGTAGCCACGTCGAAGCCGACGCCGTCGTCGTCGACCTCGAAGCGAAGGCGGCCATGTTCGGTGCGGAGTCGAATCTCCGCGTGCGCTGCGCGCGCATACTTTTGCAGGTTCTGCAGCGCTTCCAGGCAGCAGAAATACACAGCAGCTTCGACCTCCTGGGGATAGCGACCGAAACCGTCAGCCGCGACAGTCACCGGTACGGTTGCCTTGCGCGCCTGGGACTCGAGCGCCACGGCCAGCCCCTTGTCAGCGAGCAGCGGAGGATATATGCCGCGGGCCAGGTCGCGCAACGTCTCCAGTGCCTCGTCGGTGTCGTCCTTCAGCTGCACAAGGGTGGCTCGTGCTTTGTGTGGGTCCTTGGCCGCCAGCATCTCCGCCAACCCGAGCTTCACTTTGATCGCCACCAGATGCTGCTGGGCCCCGTCATGCAGATTGCGTTCCAGTCGCCGGCGTTCCTCGTCCTGGGCGCTGACCAGCCGCTGTCGGGACGCCCGCAACTCCGCCAGTCGCACTTGGAGATCGGCGGTCAGGCCAACGTTCTTCAGCACCAGCCCTGCCTGCGCGGCGAGGTGGGCGAGCAGATTCTCCTCGACGGGGGTCAGCGCCTCGCCGGCTCGTTTGCTCAGGCTGAGCGCTCCCAGGAGCTCCCCCTGGTGGCGCACCGCCACCATGCGATCCGCACCCTCGGGGACTTGAAAGGCGCCGTTCAGCGGCAGGGGATCCAGCAACGGAGCCTCGGCGGGCCACACCGCGGCAGAGCGCAGGGATTGATCGCTGCGCAGCCAGACATCGGCGCGCTGCGCACCGGTGCCATCGGCGAGCACCCGCGCCATGCGGGGCATCACCTCATCCACCGCGTACGACTCGGCCACCCGTTCGGAGAACTGCGACAGTACCTCATACGGCGTGGCGCGCCTGCCGTACACCAACCGGTTGGCGACCCGCTGCAGTCGCTCACGGAGCGGCTGGAACCCCACTGCCACGATGGCGGTGGCGACAATGGACAGGCCGAGATTCGGCCGCCCGCCGCCGCCAACTGCAGCCCCGATGCCGACCGCGATGCCCACGTACACGACCGTGATGAATACCGCGAGCGATCCATACACCAGGGTGCGGCTGATGACCACGTCGATGTCATAGAGGCGGTACCGAAGGACCGCCAGCGCGACGCTGATGGCCAGCGCAGCGAGGGCGATCATGAAGCTGACCTGGGCCAGCACCGCAACGCCGTTGAACGCCAGGGCCACGGGGACAAGCAGGAAGCTGAACATGAACCACTTCAGCTGCTGGCGCTCGACGCCGCGCGAACGGCGGAAGCGCACGATGACGGCTGCCACCACGCCGACAACGAAGCCGACCAATGGGAGGATCGAAAGAGCCTGCAGGGCGTTGAGCAGATCCGTATGGCCCGACCACCCTATGGGGTTGGAGATCTGCGGGTACCCATCCACCGGGTGACCAGGCAGGAGCGCATTACCGGGGATCACCAGCGCGAAGTAGACAAGGCTGAAGGCGACGGGGATCACCCACCGCCTCGACATGAGGTGCCCGGTGGGGAAGGTCAGGGGCAGCATGACGCCGAAGAGAAAGAGGCCCACGCACCATATCGATCCGTCGAGAACCACGGCGAGGTCGCCGAGCGGCAGTGATCCGGGATGCAGCACCAGCGTGTAGGCGGCGTAATCTCCGCTCGACGTCATGAGGAGCAGGAGGATTCCGGTTACGGCGAGGATCCAGCCGATCCGATGGCTTCCCCGGCGCAGGAGGATCAGCGCGCCCATGGCTGGGTAGGCGCTGACGGGCACGAGCAGCAGAATCCCCGGGTCCACCCCGCGGATGGCCAGCTGGAGGAGCAGGGCCGAGACCGCCATTGCCGAGTACAGCAGCAGCAGGGCTAGCGCACCCAACCGCACCCGCGCAGTTGCGCCCGTCGCCGGACTGCTCTGGTCGACGCCCGAGGTCACCTCGGCAGCCTGGGTTGACATGACCCCACTGTATTGGCCGCCGATGCTCCGCAAAAGGGGGGCGGGTACCACGACTCCATGTGGCTGGCTTCCCGAGGTCTTCGTAGGAGCACGCTCGCCGGCTCGGCTCGTTTGAGGATGGGGTGGCCGGCAGTTCAGGCGGGCTCTGCCGGGCTACCGTGGGCGACGAGCTCGATCCAGACAAGCCCGGGCGATATTGGCGCGGGAGCGTCGCCGGCGAGCCTGAAGGTCGGAGGACCGCTCGATCCCTGGGACCAGGTGGCGTCGACTTCACGCCCTCCGCTGAAGACCTGGGCCCGGCCACGGCTCTCTGCTCGACTCCATGCGCCCAGGACACAGCAAGGCGGTACGAGAAGTGAACCCCACCGCCCGTAGTGGTACTAGAGCGGGAAAACCCCGTCTCCCGCTACGTCTCCCGCGCAAGTGCCAACAAAAGTTGAAGGCACCTGCGCCACGCGCCCCGTGGCACCGTGACGAGTCAGATGCCCGACGGAAAGAGCCCTGTCCCCGTGGCTACCCCGTGGTCACTGTGAGGTGGCCGCCGCTGCACGTCCACGAGTACGTGCCGCCCAGGGAGGTGGTACTCGTGCCACTCCCGCTGCCGATGCCCGCGCAGCTCACCGTGTGCGACGTTACTTGCAAACCCACCACACACACGACTGCGGCGGCGATCACACCGATGACGGTTGCGGCGATGCGCAGCGGCCCCGGAAGCAGAAGCGGACCAACCAGACCAGTGCCGATCAGCGCGCCCGAGACCATGAGCAGCACACCAATGCTGAACAGCGACAGTTACGATCCTCGCCAGACCCCGCTCTATGACTACCTCGACGGATGGCGCGAGTGGGATCACGATCCTTACACCGGAGAGTGGTCCGGCCGAGTATTCGGGCCCGTCGGGCACACGTTGGCTGCGCAGTTCAAGAAGGACCCTCAGTTCCCGCAAGCATGGCTCTGTTCGGCGCTGCAGAGCCCCGTCGTAGACATCGTTGGTGACGTCATCGACCTGCTTGCGCCTGAGCTGGTGGCTGGCGAGCTAGACATACTTCGCGGCGCCTTGGGACTCGCCTGCGCCAAGAATGAGGACAGTGGGCTCAAGGTCCTCCTTGCTGTCCTTGGCCTGGCAGGCGGTGCCATCGGGCTGGCCGAGGCAGCTCGCCGCCGACAAGCGACTTCCCAGCGAGCGCCCGAGCTCGTCGCGCCTGGTCGGCCGCCGGTCTAGCAGATTAGAAACGCCTCAGCCCGGCTTGAGGCGGGCTTCCGCTTCTTCGAATCCGGCTCACGAGTTTCGCATGCCAGACGGCGACAGTTGCTTGGCACCCTCCGGCTTGTGCGGATCACCGCATTGTCCCATTCCCGCGAGGCAACCCTACGCCGCCGCACCGAACCGATAAGAGAACTCAACTACTTGCGCGCCGTTGGCACTCTCGCGGGAGACCCCCGTCTCCCGCTGCCAGTTCATCAAACGTCCATGCCGACGCGCCGAAAAGAAGGTCGCGCTCCTTCTCCTCTGGCAAGATAGCCGGCCAGTCATGCAAGCGCTGGAGAACACGTGGCCAAGCTGATCTACATCGCCAACACCTCCCTGGATGGCTACATCCAGGACCCTCAGGGC
>JBOGYN010000528.1:0-3179 GCA_050696855.1 Solirubrobacteraceae bacterium
CGGCTGCCATCCGAACACCCCGTAGGGGATCCCGTCGAGCACGGGCGTCTCGGGGCCGCTCATCCCGCGCAAGAACAGGTAAACGACGCCGGCCAGCCGTCCCTCGGGCTCGGGACCGGGCACCCGCCAGCGCAGAAAGCGGTGCAGCGCGACCAGGTAGAGCAGCGCCTGCAGGGCGTAGTGGCGACGCTGCATCTCGGTCGCGATCAGCGACGGGCGGTAGGACTCAAGCGTGAGCGGCTCGTCGATCTCACCCAGCCAGTTGGTCTTGTAGTCGAGTACCGCGTAGCGGGTGCCGTCGCCAGCGCCGCTCCCCTTGCCACCGCCGGCGCCGCTCCCCGCGCCGCCTGCGGGCAGGCGGATGACGAGGTCGAGGCTCCCGGTCAAGAAGCCGCGCACGCTGGACCGCAGTCCGCCGTCCTGCAGCCGGTCGGCGTATCCGGCCAGCGGATCGTCGGGGTGAAGGAACTCGCGCAGGACGGCGGCGATCTGGCTGGGACCGGTGATGCCGGTGGGCGTCTCACCGCCCACCAGGGGCAGCTCGAAGCCAAGCTCGTCCAGGCGGTCGGCGCGGGCGACGTCGGCCAGTCGCAAGCCGTCAAGCACCGGCCCGAGCGGCGTCTGCAGCGCGGCCTGCAACCCGGTGACCACGGCCGCCGGGTCCCCGATCTCGACCCCACGACGCTGCCGGGCCTGATTGACCCGGTCACGAAGTTCGGCCTCGAGATCGCCGGCGACGAAGTCGGTCGTCTCCAGCACGCGGTGGACAAAGGTCCCGACCTCGACCCCGGCGGGCATACCGGCCAACAGCGAGGGCTGGGCGGTCGCCGACGCGCCGGCCGGGTCGGCGCCGCCGGCCTGCTCTGAGAGGTCAGGCGCCGGAGTTTCGTCCCCGGGCTCGTCGTCGAGCAGCGGATCCTCGGGTTCGCTGGTCACCCAGGATTCGTGGCTGGCGGCGGTGATGTCGGAGTACGAGGTGCGCCGCCAGCGTAGATCGAGGTGGCGGTCAAAGGCGGCCGTGCGCAGCTCACCGCCCTCCGGCGACGGCGGACTCCAGACCCCCGGGAGTCCGAGCTCGGCGCGCTCCACGCGCACACAGCCGGACGCCGGCTCGCCGAGGGTGTGCAGCCGCTCGACGACGGCGGCGTCGCCGGGGACCGAGCGGCAGGAGGGAGCGACGTCGCCGCGCTCGTCGCGGGCGAAGAGCAGCCGGCAGAGCGGCGAATTGCGGCTGTCATACGAGCCTGCCCACCAGAGCACGACCTGATGACGCGCCCGGGTCAGAGCCACGTAGGCCAGCCGCAGGTCCTCGCCTCGCTGCTCGCGGAGGAACTGCTCGCGATGGGCGGCGTAGTCGGCGCCCTCCAGGGCCACGTCGATCTTGCGCGCGTCGCCGGCCTGCGGGTCGTGAAAGAAGACCGGCTGTGACCTTTCGGCGATGTAGCCCGGCTCCCACAGGAAGGGGAGGTAGACGATCGGGAACTCCAGGCCCTTGCTGCGGTGGATCGTCAGCACCTGCACGGCCTCGGCGTCGGACTCCAGCCGGCGGCTGCGTTCCTCGTCGGCGGTCTCGTGCTCGGCTTCGGCGATTCTCGTCCGCAGCCAGGCGGTGAGCGTGGTGGTGCCCATCTGCGCCTCGGAAGCGGCGGCGTGCAGGAGCTGGCCGACGTGGCGCAGATCGGTCAGCCGCCGTTCGCCGTCGATCCCGGACAGCACCCGGGCCGGCAGGCCCTCGACGAGGCTGATCGTCTCCACCAGCGAGGCCACGCCGCGGTCGCGCAGCACCCGCGCCCAGTCGTGCAGGCGGCGGTGGACCTCCTCCCAGGCCCAGCCGTCGTCGTCGGCGGTGGCCAGGCGCTCGACCGTCCAGCCCAGAAACGGCGTCAGGGCGACCGAGTGGGCACGCGCCACCGAGGCGGGACGCTCGAGCGCCTCGAGCAGGCGCAGCCACTCGCGCGCCGGCTCGGTCGCGAACACGCTGCCGGCCCCGTTGATCACTGCCGGCACCGCGACCTGGTCCAGCGCATCGCGGATCATCGCCGCCTGGCGGTTGGTCCGCACCAGCACGGCGATGTGGCCGGGGCGGACGGGGTCGGCGCCGAGCACCTCGCCGTCGTAGCCGCGGCGCTCGATCGACGCGTCGGAGTCGAGCAGGGCCACTACGTCAGAGGCGAGGTCGCGGCAGACGTGCTCGCGGCCGCTGGCCTTCTGCACGTAACCGCCGGGGGTGAGCGAGATCGCCGGGTCTTCGCGCTGCGCGACGCGTACCCGCAGCGGCGCCGGCGAAGGGGCGCCGATCAGCCGAGACCCCTGGTGGCCGGGGGCGGCCCGAACGTGGCGGTAGGCGATTCCCTCGTGACCGAGCTTGACCCCGGCCAGCAGCGCATCGTGGGCGGCCACCAGGTCGGCGTCGCTGCGCCAGTTCGTGCCCAAGGTGGCCCGGGCGTCGGCGGCCTGGGCCGCCTCCAGATAGGCGTAGACGTCGGCCCCGCGGAAGGCGTAGATCGCCTGCTTGGGGTCGGCGATCAGCACCAGCGTCACACCGGCATCGCCAAAGGCGCGGCGCAGGATCGCCCACTGGGCCGGGTCGGTGTCCTGGAACTCGTCCACGAGCACGACGCGGAAGCGGTTGTGCAGCTGCCGGGCGGCGGCCTCGCCTCGTGCTCCGGACAGGGCATCGCTGAGGCGCGTGACGAGGTCGTCGTAGGTCATCACGCCCAGGCTGCGCTTGCGGGCCTCGAACTCGTCGCGCACCGCCTGGGCGAGCCGGCCGCGCATGGCCGGGAGCTCGTCCTGCGAGGTGACGATCGTCGCGGCCGGGTTGTCGATCGCCACGCGAGCGATCTCGGCCGCCTCCGCTCTCCCGAAGGCCGGGGCGCCACCATGGCTGAAGCGACGGATGTAGAGGTCATCGACCACGTCGGCGACCAGGTCACCGAGATCCTCGACGAAGGTGACGTCGGGCTCGAGGTCGCCCGCGATACCGAGCCCCCCCAGCACCTCCTGGCAGAAGCCGTGGGTGGTCGCGATCGTCGCGGCGTCGAAGCTGGCCACGGCGCGGGCGAGCCGTTCGCGCCGCAACCGGACCTCGGGCTCCGCGCCGGTCGCAAGCAGGGCCACGAGCCGATCCGCACCGGGGATGACGCCTGCCAGGGCTCGGGCGAGGCCCTGCTCGGCGC
>JBOGYN010000529.1:0-2651 GCA_050696855.1 Solirubrobacteraceae bacterium
GCCGTACGCTGCACATGTCCGCGTCGGCATCCTGGTGGCAGTCGTAGAGGTAGATCGCGGTCGTGGGCGCCACACCGACCCGGCGTGCGATTGTCGTCCACTCAAGTCGCGTTTGATCACGCAGGAATCGGACTCGGTCGGCCTTTTCCAGGGTCGCTGGCTTGTGATGTTCGTCGAGTTGGCGGGCAGCCTCCAGCAGCACCAGGAACTCATCGATGTCAAGCGAGCCACGATCGGATCGGCGCTCGCGCCGCTCTCGGGTTCGTCGCCCCCGCGCGGCGTTGCGATGAATCCAGCCTGCGTCCTCGGCATCGTCGAGGATCAGCGCGAGCGTCTGCAGTGTCGTGTTGATGGAATGATTCGAGAGGGTGCGCAGCCTCCGACCTGTGCGCGCGTCTTGTAGCGGCCTGCCGGTGTCGGCGGCGGCACGGATGTGCGCGTTCTCTTGGTGGATGCGTTCGCGGTATTCCTTGATCTTTGATGCGTCGATCTGGGACGGGAGGAGCTCGCCGAAGAATGGCGCCAGGTAGCGCTTGAGCTGCGATTCGTTAAGCTCAATCGTGCGGGGCCGGATCGCAGGGTTTCGCTTCCGAGCCAATAGCCAGTCAGTGGCCAGTTCCCGGAACGTCGGCTCGTCGCCTTTGTTGGAGGTCCCCGGTTCGGGTGTTGAACTCCAGAGCCCGAGCTCGATCTTGGCGAGCAGCTGCTTGCGGGCCGTGTCTGCGCGGATCTCATCCCAACCGTCGCCAGTGTTACCGAGGGGGACGCGCTCATCAGCACCGCCGGTACGAACGCGAAGCGCGAAGGTGGTGCTGCCGTCCTTGCGACGGTCACGCGTGATCTGTACTCCGGCGGGTCGCGGCATGTCCTACGCCTGGCTGCCGGGCCGAGCCGCGAACCGGGGAGCGTCGGTGATCAGCTCGCGGCGCCTTCGCCTCGGGCGTGGACCTGGGGACGCGGCTGTGCGCGGCTCTGGTGGGCTGTGCGGTGTGAGCGGCAGGTGATTTCCGTCGAAGCGGATCGGCGCTTTTTCGCTGTTGCCGAGCTTGTAGCCGCCCCATTCGCGCCAGTGGGTGTACACGGTCGAGCGCGACACTCCGAGGCGGCGTGCTACCTGGTCGACGGTCAGGGCTGGGGCGTGCGCGAGGGACTGGCCGAGCTCGGCGAGGATCGCCTCGAGGTCTTCGCGTAGTGCCGCGGTGATGTGCGCGGCGATCAGCTCCATCGTCTGCTCATCGATCCGCGCATGTTCTTTCTGGAGCAGCATGCCCATCTTAACGTAGCGTAGCAGATCTGTTACGCGATGCGTAAAGTGTGTGAGAGGCGGTATGCTCTCGGTGTGCGTCGGGACGCGGTCAAGAGTGCTGTGCTATTGCGCGAGGCGCGACTGCGCGCCGGCCTGAGCCAGACCGGGTTGGCGCAGCGAAGCGACAAGCACCGCGTTGAGATCGGCCGCTACGAGGCCGGTGGCGTGGCGCCGAGCCTGGACACCCTGATCGATCTGGTCCGCGCCTGCGGGTTTGACATCTCCCTCGAACTCGTCGCGCTGCAGCCACCTGGGGATGACCGGCTTTCACAGCTGGCGCAGCTTTCCCCGGAACGCCGCCTGGCGCGCATGCTCAAAGCGCTAGACAAGACCTGATCATGGCTCGCGGCGCGCAGAGGTTTGATCCGCTGGGTGTACTCGCGGCGCTCGAGCGCCACTACGTCAGCTATGTGCTGATCGGAGGTTTGGCGCAGGTGCTGCGCGGCGCGGACCTGACTAGCACCGGGGTGGACATCTGCCCTTCGTTTGCCAAGAACAATCTCGACCAGCTCACCGCCGCGATCACCGAGCTCGACACGACCGCGAGCGACGGCCGGCCGGCCGCGCTTGGCGAGGTGACGCTGACGCGCGAACCAGTGATGGAAGTAGCCACCCGCGCGGGGGTGGTGAAGGTGATCGCGTCGCCCGCCGGCGTGCCAAACGGATACGTCGACCTGCGCCGCGCAGCCAGCCGCGAGGACCTCGGTCATGGCATCCGTCCACTCGTCGCCTCCGCCGGCGATCTCGCCGCGATGGCCGCCGCCCTTCACCGCGACCGAGACCTAGAGCGCCTGCCCGCGCTGCGACGGATCGTCGAGCTCGACGCCGGCCGCCTCAGGCCAGCTGAGCTAGGCGCCACGGCCAGCCAGACACGGCCGAGTCGGGCGGCGCGGCGCGGGCCGCGCGCGACGCGTTGAAGGCTCCGGCGCTTCTGGCGTTCGCAGCCTGACCTCGTTCTGGCAGTTCCGCTCATCTCAACGTACCGGTCGTCTAGCCGCTTGCCAACCTGGGGGGCATCACATCACGCCGCCGCCGCCCGAGCTCGCCCTTTGGCAAATCCGCAAGCCGCCACGGCGCGCCGGCCCGACGGAGCCGCTTGTCATGGCCGGACGACTCGTCCGCTTGGGCGGCTGGCCAGCCGGCGAATGCGATCGGGGGACCGGCCAAGGCGGAGACGCGTTTGTCGCCGTAGGCAGGGCGCGCCAGGAGCTTGACCCCCTCGCCAGTTTGCGTATGCAGAATCGAGCGGTCGGCTTCGGTGCCGGTAGCTGTTGAAGCAGCAAGGCGCTTGATCAGCGGCGAGCGGAACGTCACCAATCCACTCGTCCCATGTGTCCACCAGCGC
>JBOGYN010000530.1:0-2787 GCA_050696855.1 Solirubrobacteraceae bacterium
CGCGAGTAGCGCTCGCGCTGCTCCGCGCTCAGCGTCCGGGGCTGCTGCACCTCGTATCCGCGGTCCTTCCAGAGCGTGAAGCCGCCGGTCATCGATTCGACGTGGTCGTAGCCAAGGTCCTCGATCAGCGTCCGCGCCGCCCAGGCCGAACGGTTGCCCGACTGGCAGTAGAGGATCACGTGCTGGTCACGGTCGGGGGCGGCGCCCTCGATCCGGGACTCGAGGTAGGACTTGGGCACGTGCTTGGCGCCCGGGATGTGGCCGCCCGACCACTCGTCCACCTCGCGCACGTCGATCACCACCGCGCCGTTTGAGACCTGCTCGCGCACGGTCGACGGGTCGACCTCTTCGATCCGGCTCTTGATGTGGCGGAGAACCTCGGCTCCGGACGGGCTCATCTCTGGAAACTCCTCAAATACGGTAAGGATTCAATACTTCAGAGAGTATAGCGCCGCGTCCGAGGCCCGCGGGAGCTATGTAGGACAGCTATTCAGGTGCCTTCCCCGGCTCCAGAATGGGCGCCTCAGCGGGCAAACCCAGTCGCTGGTACTCCTCATAGTAGGCCTGCCATGCCGTGTTGTGGGCCGGGCGTTCCGGGGTGCCCCCGGCGGCCACGGTCTCGAGCATGTCGAGGCACTGATCCCACCCCGCCGCATCGCGGGCCGCCTTCTCGGCGCCATCGAGCACGACGGTCAGCGACAGCCGGCACGTCGCGCCCCCGTCCCGCGGCTCGAGCTCGAAGGTGAGGCGATCCTCCCCCCAGCTGAACTCGAAGCGGCGCTCGGGCTCGACCGCCAGGACCGTCCCGGTCATCGGCGGATAGGCGTCCTGCGCGAAGTGAAAGGCGATCTCGGCGCCCGGGGACAGCGCGGAGACCTCGACCGAAGTCGGAAACCACTCCTCGAGCTGGGCCGGCTCGGTGACCGCCTCCCAGACCGCGGTCACCGGGTGCGCGACCGTGCGCTCAAAGCGCACCACCGGTTGCCCGTCTTGCTCCTCATACCGTCCCGTCGTCGCCATCTTGTCTCCTTTCCAGGTGATCTTCGAGCGCGTCCAGGCGCGCCTCCCAGAGCTCGCGGTACGGCGCCAGCCAAGCATCGAGCTCCGACAGCGGCCCCGGCTCGATCGCGTACACGCGCCGCTGCGCCTCGGGTGAAACCGACACCAGCCCGGCGTCCCGCAGCACCCGTAGATGCTTGGAGGTCCCGGGTTGGCTGCACCCGATCGCCGCGGTCAGCTCCCCGACCGTGCGCGGCCGCTCCCGCAGGAGGGCCAGCGCGGCACGACGGTGAGGATCGGCGAGCGCGCTCCAGGTTGTATATGCCACATGATGTATATAACCACATCGTCATGCGGATGTAAAGTCGTTCGCCGGACGTCGAGGCCCGGCGGCCGCTCGAGCCCGGGCGCGGCTCGCGCCCGTCTACGATCGGCGCCGTGCGCGCCCCCGTTGACCACATCCACGCCCCCGCCTTCCCGTCCAAGCTGCCGTGGATCAACGTCGCCCCGCTGCGCATGGACCAGCAGATCGGGCGCCCGGTGCTGATCGAGTTCTGGGACTTCTGCCGGCCGAACTCGATCCGCACCCTCCCCTATCTGCGGGCCTGGCACGAGCGCTACTCCGAGGTCGGCCTGCGGGTGATCGGCGTCCACGCCTCGGGCTTTGAGCCCTCCGCTGATCCGGAGGCGGTCAAGGCAGCGGTCGCCCGGCTCGAGGTTCGCTACCCGGTCGTGCTCGATCAGGAGTTCGGGATCTGGCAGGACTACGGCAATCTCGGCTGGCCAGCCCGCTATCTCTTCAACCAGGAAGGCCGCCTGTTCGATTACCACTACGGCGAGGGCGGCTACCAGGACACCGAGCTAGCGATCCAGGAACTGCTCGGGGTCTCGCGCGAGGTGCTGGCGCCGGTCCGCCCCGAGGACCTCCCCGGAGCCGAGCTGTCGGCCCAGAGCGAAGACGTCGCCGGCCCGTACAACGGCCCGTATGAGGCCGGCGCAGTCTGGGCGGTACTGGACGGCGCGGGAACCGTGAACGCCAATGGCACCACGATCCCGGTCAGCGGACCGGGCGCCTACGAGCTGATCGCGCACGAGCGCAGTACAGCCGGCGTACTCGAGCTCGAGGTCGGCCCCGGCGTGACCTGCCACGCGGTCTGCTTCACCCCCGGCCTGGCTTGACCACCCCGCGCCGCGCCCTCACCACCCCGCGCCCAAGCTCCAGCCTCATCGCTGGCGCGCCCGGCCGACACCGCCGGCTGACGCCGGCCCTCGCCACCGACCCGCTTCGCTCGGTCAGGTCACGCGACCACCCCACCAGCCAAACGGCCGGATTTGGGACACCGCTCGATGGCGGCCCAGCAGCGACGCCGGGGGGCGAACGAGGCGGCTAGGGGTCGAGCAGGTTGACCAGCTGCGGCGGCCCGTCGTCGCCGACCCAGACGGCGAAGCCGACCCGGTAGGGGCTGCGTCCCGGGTTGCTGCCCAGGAAGCTCGGCTCCTGGACCCAGCAGCCGCTGTTCACCAGCTGGCCGCCGGCCGCGGTGCGCCACTCGCTGGCGTTGTCGACGCTCAACGGTCCGGCCCGGTGGGTGTGGCCGAAGATCACGTAGGACGCGCTCACCTCGAGCCGGGCCATCGTCTCCTCGATGCCCCGCAGGCCGGCGCGGCGGAGCGCCGCCCCCGAGAGCTCGGCCCGCAGCGGCCCGAGCCCGAGCCGGTTCAGCCCGAAGATGGCCGCCGGATAGCCGGCCGCCATCGCCCGCCGGCGCAGGCCGCGGCGTTCGGGGC
>JBOGYN010000531.1:0-4052 GCA_050696855.1 Solirubrobacteraceae bacterium
CCGCCGCCGGTCCGTAGCGGCCAAAGGGGTAGGCGAAGGTCTGCACTGGAACGCCGGCGATGCGCTTCAGTGCCACGCAGCTGCCGGCGATTTCAGCCGAGCACGCCTCGTAGTCGAGCTGCGAGAGGTCGGCGTGGGTCAGCGTATGCGCGCCGACCTCCCAGCCAGCGCCGGCGAGGTGGCGGATCTCATCCTCGGTCAGCATCTCGCCACCTCCCCCGGGAGCGATCCATGGGTTGCGGCCGCCGATGAAGCTGTTGGCGACGTACACGGTGGCCCGGATGCCAAGCGGGTGAAGGATCGGCAATGCCGCGGTCAAGTTGTTGCGCAGGCCATCGTCGAAGCTGACCGCGGCCAGACCGGGCGGAGGCGCTCCGTGGTTGAACTGCTGGGCCAGTTCCGCCACGGTGACAAACCGAAAGCCGGCCTCGCCGAGCATCTCAACCTGGGCGTGAAAGCTGCCCGGGGAAACCTGGAGGCGCGAGCGGTCCTGGCTGAAGCTGGTTTCGGCGACCCCGTGGTAGCCGAGAATCACCGAGCGGCGCAACCTCATCCGGCTCAGCTGCCTCACCGCCAGCCGCCGGGCTGCGACGCGCGGCTCGTTCATGGCCCGGCAGGTTACTGGTGGTCTCGCGAAGGCCAGCCGCGGACTAACCGCGGAAGCGCAAGACTTCGGCGATCGTTAGCGCGAGGATGCGGACGTCAAGCCGCAACGACCAGTTTTGGATGTAATAGTTGTCCCATTCGACGCGGTCGGCGATCGAAGTCTGGCCGCGCAGCCCGTGCACCTGAGCCCAGCCCGTGATGCCGGACTTGACGCGGTGACGATCCTCGTAGCGGGAGACGTCGCGGGCGAATCGGGCCACGTACTCCGGCCGTTCAGGACGGGGGCCGACAATGCTCATGTCGCCGCGCAGGACATTGATCAACTGAGGCAGCTCGTCCAGCGACAGGTCGCGCAGTGCACAGCCGATGCGGGTCCGGCGGTCGGGTCCCTCAACGCCTCCTGGCGCGAGGCCATCGGCCGGCTCAAACCCGGTAACCGTCCGGGGGACCCGCATAGTGCGAAATTTGAGCACGTCAAACTCGCGGCCGTCGCGTCCCACGCGTCGCTGACGGAATAGGGTGGGGCCGGGCGAGGATATGCGCACGAGCAGGGCGACCACGAGCATGATCGGAGCGCTGAGGAGCAGGCCGAGGGCAGCGAACGTGCGGTCGAGGGCATGCTTGACCGCGAACTGCCAGCCTTTCGGATCGATCGTGTGCAGCGTGAGCAACGGCAGGCCACCGACGTGGTCGAGGGTCGTGCGCTCGTTGATCGACTCGTAGAGACGCGGCACCAGCGAGACCTGCACGCCCTGCGACTCGCACTCGCGGACTTTGGCCACGAGAATGTGATCGGGCTCGGCTGTGAAGGCGAGGATGACGTGCCGGGCACCCGTGCTGGCGATTACCCCCCTGAGATCGTCGGTCCCTCCGAGGACCGGGACCGAGGAGTCGCCTGAGGGCCCGCCGAGCGGCAACGGGTCGGAGTCCAGGAAGGCGACCGGACGCAGCCCGTAGCTTGGCTCCTCGACCAGGCGCCGGACGAGATGGGATCCGATCATCCCGGCACCTACGACTACGGTTGGGGTGGCGATCGACTTGTTGCACATGGCCTGCCGACGCACCATGACGAGCATCGCGCGCGCCGTGCCGAGGTAGACCACGCCGAAGATCCACAGGCGCGGAGCCAGACGGAGCGGGCTGATCCCACTGATGAGCGAATCGGCGGAGATAAGCAGCATCGTGGCGAGCGAGACGACGCCGAGGACGTAGCCGAGCATGTCCAACAGCGAGGCGTGGAGTCGCTCGTCCGGAGCCCGGCGGGCCCTCATGATCGTCATCGTGATGATGGGGAAGGCGAGCGCCATCAGTCGGTTAGCGGTCGAGGTCGGAACGCCGCCGTCGGCAAACAGCGCCACACTGGAGGCGACGTAGAGAACGATGATGTCGGTCAGCAGCCGGACTCGGGACCACTCAGTCGGGTTCAACAGACGCCGGCAGATCGCTGCGGCCAGCTCGCTCCCGGGATGGCGAACAACGGCGATGCTCCCAGCGGCGGCAATCTGAGTCGTTGGTGGTGTCATCCGAACCGATTCCGTGGTTGCATGAGTCGTAGGTCCCCTGACCGCTGTCAGCGACTTTCCGTAGACGCTGACCTCGGGCATCGAATGCATCGCCTGCGCCTCCGTTACGGCCCCGGTGCCGTTAAAGTTGATGATAGCGCTTTCAACATGGGGATTTCCAGTGTTAACGCGTGCTTCCGCCACAAGTTTCGCCTCGGGGGCGATCGCATCTGCGGTTTCGGGGGCGCTTCGGGGTAGCGAGTCCATGGCTGAGACCTTCGTGACGTGTCTGATCGCGCTTAATCTGATCGTCAGGCGACCGGGATTACGGGTCCGGGTGAGCTGCTGACCGGCATGCGGCTCACTACGGACGCGCTGAGGACAACTACTGAGCCGTCAGGCTCAAGCGCGGGTCTACTGCTACCGCGTGCGGGTGTCAGCCAAGCAGGGCGAGGTGAGCCGCGAGGCCTTGGAGTCGCCACAATCTCGGCATGATTCGTAGCGGCTCATGTCCGAAAGGCTTCCTGATTGCCGGTGATCGCTTGGAGGCCGCCGCGGGCAAGCCCGCGCCGTCAGGCCCGCCCGCGCGTCGCGCTACGCTGTCGTTATGCGCACCGAGCTCGACAATCGTCCCGAGCGCACGCCGATCCTCCGGCGTGCTGCGGCCGGACTGATCCTGGTGGCTGTCGCAGCGCTTGCGGTCCACTTCGTCATTGGACTGATCATGACCGTGTTCTGGTTGGTCGTCGCGGTGGCGGCAGTGGCGGCAGTGATCTGGGCCCTCAAGACGTTCTGACGAAAGGCGAGGCGTGCAGGGTCTAGGCCTGCTCGTAATCCTGCTCTTCTTCGGCCTGGCCGGGGGGGCAGTCGGACGGATGAAGGGCAGTTCGTTCGTGATCTGGTTTCTGATCTCGTTCTGCGTCCCATTCGTGGGGCTGATGGCAGCGCTTTTCTACCGCTGGGACGATCGCGAGCTTCGGCGGTCGTGCCCGGGCTGCGGACGGGTGGTGAAGCTTTACGATGCCGTGTGCACCAATTGCGGCACAGAGCTCGAGTTTCCTGAGGTCGCGTTGGCCTCAGAGGCGGCTTGGCACCGCCGGCCCCCGGGCGCTGGGTCGGGCACGACCCGCAGCCGCGGATCGCCGGGCTGAGCGCCGTGGAGCCGATGCTCGCGCTGTAGTCGGCCGCCGACCGACGGGGCGACCACGGACGTACATGCGTCTAGCTCATCGACGTCGCATGGTCCCCGGGGAGGGGACCGGTCGAAGCATGGGCCGTGCGCCTGTACAGCCTCTCCCGCTGCATGATAATCATGATCGCCGCTGTCGCTGGACCCGCGACGGCGATGGCGATCACCGGACATCGTCTCGATCGAGCGGCCCACGTCCGTCATCACCCTCGCCGAAGGCACCGTCGGCCGGCACGCGTCGCTTCGGCCGGTCATCACCGCAAGCCGGCGCGCCAGACGTCGACCTCGGCCCGGCGCCATAAGCGGCCGAGCAGACCGGGCAAGCCAGCGACGACGCCGTCGCCGCCCGCGTCCCAGACCAGCTCGACAAACCCTCCGACCGGCCCGATCCCGGCGCCAGTTCTCACCACGACTACGCCGACTACGCCGACCACAACGACCACCACGACTACGCCGACCACCACGACTACACCGACCACCACGACCACAACGACCACCACGACTACACCGACCACGACGACCACCACCACGCCGACCACGACGACCACCACCACGCCGACTACGACTACGCCCACCCCTCCGACCACGACGCCGCGGCTCCCGCAGCCGGTCACCGCGCCCCCGGTCTCGGTTTCGGGGAGGACGTTTTATGTGTCGGTGTCGGGTTCGGATTCGAATTCGGGGACGAGTCCGGGTCAGGCTTGGCAGACGGTGGGGCGGGTCAACCGGGCGTCGTTGGCGCCGGGGGACGGGGT
>JBOGYN010000532.1:0-3304 GCA_050696855.1 Solirubrobacteraceae bacterium
ATTGTCCAGTTGAGGTGCGTGTCGTTGGTGAAGAAGCCCCGGATTCGGTTGACCCCGATCGCGTTGAGCACCTTGGCGGTGTAGGCGATCGTGTTGGAGTCCTCGTAGCCGCCCTCGGTGTATACGACGGCGTGGGGGAGGGCCGCGAAGCGCCCGATCTCGTAACGCAGGAAGGACTCCCAGGTCGGCAGCGTGCCCGCGCGGGCGATGCAGTGGGTCGAGCCGATCGAGTCGGTCTCGAGCATGATCACGACCGGGCGGCGGCCGATCGCGGCGGCGAACTCACCCACTCGCCGCCGGAAGGCGGGACCCGCGGCGAGCAGGGTGCTCGAGTTCGGGCAGGTGCCGGCCGCCGGATGCAGGAAATAGGTGTTCAGCAGCATGATCGAGCCGGGATCCGCGGTCTGGTTGTGACAGAGCAGCTTCTGGGTCTGCCTGAAGATCCCGCCGGGGCCGCCGCCGTAGGAGTAGTAGCTGACCCGCTGGACCTCGGGCTGGGCGGCGATCTTCTCGAGCTCGGTCACCTGGTGGGCGAGCCCGGGATTACCGGCGATCTTGCTGTGCAGCGAGCCGGAGTCGATCCGCTGCCGAAAGCTGGCCCAGGACTCGCTGTCGGGTAGCGACTTCGGGTTGATCCCGAGCAGTTGGGCGATCGCCCCGGCAGCGGCCCCGTGGGCGGGCCCGTCCACGAAGAAGTGGGCGCCGGTCAGCGGATCAGCGCCGGGCGAGCTGGACAGATCGAGCGGGTTGCTCGGGTCCCGGGTGGCGGGATATCTCTCCGCGCACTGCTGCCCCGCGGCCGCGTGGCCCCGCACGGGCCGGCCCGAGGCAGTGACGGCGGTCAGCGCGATCGCGGCCGTGATCAGCAACGCCACGGACAGCCACCGCGCCTGCGCCCCCGAGAGCAAGCGCTGCATGGCGCGATTCCTATCAGATCAACCGTCGCTCGAAGGGCGGAACCTATAGCCTCGCCGCCCGATGGAGCCCGATTGGTCTGAACGCCGACTGCATTTCGTCGGCGTCGGTGGCGCCGGCATGAGCGGCCTGGCTCTGATCGCCCAGGCCCTGGGCGCTCAGGTGACCGGGTCTGACCGCTCCGAGTCAGCCTATGTCACACGGCTGCGCGAGCGCGGGATCGAGCCCAAGATCGGGCACGCGGCCAGCAACGTGCCCGCTGGAGCCGAGGTCATCTACTCGACCGCGGTACCGGCCGACAACCCGGAGCGGGCGGCGGCCGAGCGCGAGCTGCACCGCGGCGACCTCCTGGCCGAGATCGCCGCGCTCAAGCGCTGCCTCGCCGTCACCGGCACCCACGGCAAGACCACGACGGCCGCGATGGCGGCGCACGCGCTGCAGGGCGCGGGCCTCGATCCCGCCTTCGTGATCGGGGCCGAGCTCCCCGCTACGGGCCTCGGCGCCGGATGGGGGAGTGGCGAGTGGATCGTGGTCGAGGCCGACGAGAGCGATCGCTCGCTGCTCAAGCTCGACCCCGAGATCGCGATCCTCACCAACGCCGAGCTCGACCACCACGCCACCTACGCCTCCCGGCTCGAGCTGGAGGAGACGTTTGCCACCTTCATGGCCCGCGCGGGCGATCGGGCCGTCGTCTGGGACCGCCCGGCATTACGCGCGCTGTGCCCGCCGGGCGCGGTCCCCTACGACGCCGTCGACCCCGAGCTCACCCCCGCGGGGTCGCGCTTTGGCTGGCGCGAGCTCGAGGTGACGCTGTCGGTGCCGGGCGCCCACAACGCGGTCAACGCGGCCGGGGCCCTGACCGCGTGCGCGCTGGCCGGGGCTGACCCCGCTCGCGCGGCCGCCGCCCTGGCCTCATTCCGGGGGGCCCGACGCCGGCTCGAACTGGCTGGGAGCACGGCCGCCGGCGCGGCGGTTTACGACGACTACGCTCACCACCCGACCGAGGTGGCGGCGGCGATCGCGGCCGCGCGAACACTCAGGCCGCGCCGCCTGGTGGCCACCTTTCAGCCCCACCTCTACTCGCGCACGCGGGCGCTGGCGCCCGCCTTCGGGGCTGCCCTGGCCGCCGCCGACACCGTCGTGGTCCTCCCCGTCTACCCCGCCCGCGAGCGCGCGGCCGACTTCCCTGGGGTGGAGGGGACGCTGATCGCGGCCGCGGCCGCGGATGCCCCCCCGGGGCGGCCGGTGGCCTGGATGCCGGGCTTTGAGCCCGCCCGGGAGTTCCTGACCTCGATCCTGCGCGCGGGCGACCTGGCGCTGCTGATGGGGGCCGGAGACATCGACTCGCTGGGCCGCTCGCTCGTGGTCTGAGCTGCCGGACCCCCCACTACGCTCCTGCGCTGTATGCCTGAGCTCCCCGCCGGCGTTGAGCGCGACTACCCCTTGGCGCGCCTGACCACGATCCGCACGGGCGGCCGGGCCGAGCTGTTCGCCCGGGTGGGCTGCGCCCGGACCCTGGAAGCGTTGCTGGGCTGGGCGCAGCGGACGGGCGTCGAGGTAGGGGTAGTCGGGTCGGGGTCGAACCTGCTGGTGGCGGACCAAGGCGTCCGCGGCCTCGTAGTGAAACTCGACCAGGAGCTGAGCGAGATCGAAGTGGACGGCACGCGCATCAAGTGCGGCGGCGGCGCCCGGCTGCCCGCCGTCTCGGCACGCGCGGCCCGGGCGGGGCTGACCGGGATCGAGTTCGGGGTCAACATCCCCGGCACGGTCGGCGGCGCCGTGCGCATGAACGCCAACGCCTACGGCGGCGAGCTCGCGCGCGCCCTCGAGTGGGTGGACGTGACCAGCGCCGCCGGGACCGAGCGGCGGCTCCCCGAGCAGCTGGGCTTCGCCTACCGCCGCTCCGGGCTCGGCCCCGGCGAGATCGTCGCCCGCGCCTGCTTTGCCCTCGGTCCGGCCGACGCCGACGCGGTGAAGGCGACCCTGGCGGACATGCGCCGCCGCCGCCGCGAGGCCCAGCCCTCGGGGATCAAGACCTTCGGCTCGACCTTCAAGAACCCCACCGGCCCGAAGGCCGAGGGCCGCAGCGCCGGCCAGCTCCTCGATGCTGCCGGTTGTCGCGGGCTGCGGATCGGGGGCGCCGGGTTCTCTCAGAAGCACGCGAACTTCGTCGAGAATCACGGCGACGCGAGCACCGCCGATGTGGTCGCCGTGATGGCCGAGGGCCGCCGTCGGGTCAAGGAGCGTTTCGGCGTGGAGCTCGAACCCGAGGTCCAGTCACTGGGCCCGGTGGAGCTTCCCAGCGAATGGGTGACCCCGTGACCGGCAGCAGCCGCAGCTCGGGGGCCGCGCGCCGACGCCGTTCGAACACCGTGGGGCGCCGCGGGGG
>JBOGYN010000533.1:0-4251 GCA_050696855.1 Solirubrobacteraceae bacterium
GGCGTTGATGGGGCACGGCGAGATAGGCGGAGGCAATCGGGGCGACCGGACCGTGCGCCCGTGCCACCGCTGGAGTGAGCGCGACGATCACAACGATCCCGAGGAGCACGCCAAGCAGTTGCTGGGCACGCCGGCGGTCAATACTCTGAAAGCGTGCCCTGGCCCCGGTCCGATCACGGGATGTCTCCCCTGTGCCGATCACCGTCGGGGGACTCTACGCGCGGCGGACGGGATCGTCTGCTTCGCTGTCTCGGCGCGGTGGTCATCGCGTGTGTTGCGACGCTCGCTCTGCTGGTCGCCGGCGCGCCTGGCACGGCACAAGCCGATGGCGACCCCGCATCGGACGTGCTCACCTCCCAGTCGCTGTTTCTTCCCCAGGATTCCCGCGCGTCCGTCCGCCAGCAGGCGGAGTTGTCTGCCCTGCTCGTCGAGGCGCAGCGCCGGCGGTTCCCCCTGCGGGTCGCGATCATCGCCTCGCGCGCTGACCTGGGCTCGGTGGGTGAGCTGTGGCGCCGTCCTCAGAGCTACGCACGCTTTCTCGGTCAGGAGCTCTCGCTGGTCTACCACGGGTCGCTGCTGGTGGCCATGCCGAACGGCTTCGGGTTCGTCACGTCCGGCGCGCAGTCCGTCGCGCCGGCCACCAGCGGCGCCAGGCCACCCGGTGCGCTCCTGCCCGCGGCAAGCGTGGCAGAGATTCAGCACCTCGCCGCCGCTGCCGGCCATCCCCTGAGCGTCGCGACCGTCGATGTCCCCGTCGGCTCCCGTTCGGCTGACCTGACGGCGTGGGCGGTGTTCGCGATCGGTGCGGTGCTGATCGCAGCAGCGTGGATCGCCAGCCTGCGTGCGCGGCCACTGTCGTTGCGGGCCCCGCGCTGACGGTGCCTCACTGGTCACTGGCGCTCAGGGGTGAGGAAGTCGCGAGCGAGTGAGGTCGTATGGATCGGAACTCCCGCGGGGGATCAACGTAGCCAGGCGCGCGTGGCGATTGACAAGCCGGATGATCGCCGTGCGAGAACTGTGCGGGTCGCCGGCGCTCTGCGGAATGACAAAAAATGCGCGCCAAAGAGGCGTGAGCAGCATGCCCGTCGACTGAGATCGCGAGCCAGTAGACGAGATACCAGCCCTCAGGCAGATGCGGCCGAAGGGCCACGACCAGCGTGTCGGGGTCAGCCCGAGACCGCCTCACGCTTCCAGCAGTCTGCTGCCGGCCTTCGGCGTTGGTCCCCGAAACGATCGCAAAGCCCGGCTCCACGGCTTCGTCGTAGGTCAAAGCGACGCTCGGGGGCGGACCGTTGAGCACTCCACTAGCGGCCGGCATCGTTTTGATCAGGTAGGCGTGCGCCGAGGCGCTGCCCGCCACCACCAAGGCCATAATCAGACCCCCAGCACGCCAATGACCCGCCCCCGGACGGTCACGCCAGCGGCCTCCGTCCTGCACCTGAGTTGCCGGCCATCGCATATCCGCCGGCGGCCAGGCCGAGCACGCCGACGACCAGCGCAACGATCGTCAGCACCGACGTTCCACCACCGCCGAGCGTGTCCGTGGTCCGGATCGTCGGCGACGGATCCGCTGAGGACTCCGGCCCCGACCAATCGACGATCGAGCCATCAGAGTAGGTCTGCTGGACCTGGAACGTATACCTGGCAGATGACGCCGGTTGGGCGAGGAACTGAAACAGCGAGTCCTCTCCGGTCGGGGTCTTACCGCCTGTCCAGGTGACCTTCTGGATCACGGCGTTGTCAGCTGAGCCGGTCTGCTGCACGTTCTGGGTCCAGCCCGCAGGCGGCGGTGCGAACGAGTCGATCCCAAACCCGGACGGCACGGTCATGACGACCTTGCTCGTCGTGAGATTGGCCTTCTCGGTCGGCACCGCGAGGCTGTAGAGCTGCAGCTTGCCGGCCAGCGAAACCGCGGGACTGACCTGCGCGTGCGCGAGCGCCGCCGCCGGAATCAGCCAACTGGCGATCAGCACCACGGCCACGACGGGCGACCGCCGAGCCAGCGCAATTCCTAATGTCATATTCCTGATCCTTTGTCGATCGGGGCGTCGCGACTGGGCACCAGGTCCACGACAGGTGGCGGGCCGCCACCTCTCCCTCGGGCGCGTGTCGGGGTGCCCGGCTCGTGCTCAGCCGGTCACGCTGACCTGACGACGAGCAGACGCACACCCCGTCAGCGCGCCCGCATGGACGCGTATCGAGATCACGACGACCTCAGAGTTGAACGGGTCGATGAGCCGCCGGCCGGGCGCGATGCGCGAGCGACCAGCGGATCCGTCAGCTCGGAGGTCCGCGCCCCGACCACCCCAGCGCCAGCGGAGCCAGCCGCGGGGGAGGGATGCCGGCGGGACGAAGGCTTCGTACCCGTCGCCGAGCGATCGCCCGAGACGTCGCGGTGTGCCGGCCTGCGACCTTCGTGATCGCCCATCGCGCGCCGTGAAAGAACACCGCGAGGACCAGTCCAACCGCGGCCGAGGCCGGGATCGCCCACCAGCCGCCGTAACCGAAGACGCCTCCAAGCCCTCCCGGATGGCCCGTCGCGAAGATGCCCTCGAGAAACTCCTGCGACACGTAGATCGCGATCAGGGACGTTGCGCAAAGCGCCCAGAGGGCGAGCAGCGAGATCCCGTAGCGACGCGGCGCGGTGTGCCGGACAAACGCACGACCCAGTCCGGACAAGAAGCCGCCGACGGCGAGGCCCAGGCCGAGCACGATCCACGGGACCAGGGAGTGCAGATACGAATGTCCCTGCCGTTGAAGCTCGGCTCCCGCAGACCCGCTGAAGGCCAGCAGATACCGCAGCTGATGGACGCCCAGCGCTGCTGCCGGAACCGCCGCGACCCGCGCGAACCCACCAGCGACAGCAGCCCGATTACCTGGCATATGCATGAGGTGGCTGGACACGATACGCCCCCGCCCCGCCCTACGCGGCATCGACAACGAGCGTGATCATCGAACTCGTTCGCTCACGACGAGCCCCGGCGTCGATCATCTGGCTCGCGTCCTGATGCGCTGTCGCTGGTCAGGCACAAGGTTCGGGGGCGCGGGCTCGTGGACCGGATCGTGTTCATTTCCGTGACGACGCCGGAGATCGTCATGGCTCCTCGCTGCTGACGCTTGTCCTCAACCAGAACGTCAGCACCGGGTTCGCGACGATCCTGATCGCTCACATCCTGTTCAACGTCAGTTACGTGGTGGTCACGGGAAGGCGCGACTGGCCGGCTTCGACCGGCACCTAAGGAGGCCGCGATGGACCTCGGCGCGAACGAATGGACCACTTCTGAAAAAGGTGACCATCGCAGTCGGCCAGCAACCGCCGTCCTGTTCGTCAGCGCGGTCAGCCGACGCGCAGGGTGAAATGCCGCGTCAGCCCACTCGTCCGCACCGACGTCGTCCCGGCCAGTACCACAACTTGCACCGCCGCGCTGTAGCGCCCGCTGGCGAGCTTCGGGACCCGGAAGCTGAGGGTTCGACTTCCGGCCCGAACGCGCCCTGCCGTCAACCCACGCCGAGCGACGACGGTGTGCCCGCGAAGCAACCGTAGCCCGGCACCAAGCGCGGCGGAACCGGAGAGCCGGTCAATCCGCAGCTTCAGCCGCGCTCGACCGCGATGCAGCGTGAGCTGGCCGAGGCGCAGCCGGGCGGCAGGCCGGGCGAGCGAACGCAGCGTCACGACCCCGCGGTGGCCGTGGAGGACCCGCGTGACCCGCGCGCGGCCGGCAGCGGTCAGCCGAGCGGTCAGCTGCTCGCCGTCCCGGACGAGCATCGGCGGCGAGACAAACGGCTGGACCGCGCCGTGCTTGCGGACGCTGGTCAGCGTGAAGGACATCGTGCTGGGAGATCCGCTGTGGACGTAGGAGAGCGCTCCGCCGGAGCTGAGTGCGGCCGCGTCGGTGTGTCCGTGCTCGACATGTGTGGCGATGGTGGCGCCGAACGAAACCGCTCCGCCGTGATCCCCGAGGCTTACCAAGAGTGGCCGGTCCATCCCACTGGCAAAACTGATCGAGTGCCGCTGTCCTGACCCGCCGATCGTGTCCTTGACGCCTTTACGGGTGCCCACGCCGTGCACGCTGGCCGCAAAGTCTGGCCCCACAACCGCCTCGTCGTAAGTGCCCGTCTTGCTACCCGTGATCGTGTGCTGCCCCTGCGTGTGCCCGCGTCCGGCTACGAACACTCCGGCCGAGCCCGGAACGGCATGGTCGTCGAGGACGGGCAGCCCCTCCTCACCCGGCGAGACGGTGGTGGTGTGTG
>JBOGYN010000534.1:0-1711 GCA_050696855.1 Solirubrobacteraceae bacterium
TCGAGGCCGTCGGCGCCCACGCCGCCGGGAAGATCACCGACGAGGAGCTGACCGAGATCGAGGACGTCGCCTCCCCGGGAGCCGGCGCCTGCGGGGGCCAGTTCACCGCCAACACGATGGCCATGGCCTTCGAGGTCCTCGGCATTTCTCCCGCCGGCTTCTCGATGGTTCCGGCCGAGGCAGCCACCAAGGCGCAGGTCGCGCGCGACGCGGGTGCTCTGGTGATGGAGGTTCTCAAACTGGGCCTGCGACCGAGCCAGATCATCACCCGCGAAAGCCTCGAGAACGCAATCGCCGCGATCGCCTGCAGCGGCGGCTCGACCAACGGCGTCCTGCACCTGCTGGCGATCGCCAAAGAGATGGCCATCGAGCTCTCGATCGACGATTTCGACGAGATCAGCGAGCGCACCCCGCTGCTCTGTGATCTCAAGCCGGGCGGCCGGTATGTCGCCCCCGATCTCTTCGAGGCCGGTGGGGTCCCGTTGGTGATGGCTCGCCTCCAGGAGGCCGGCCTGCTCCACGAGCAGGCGCTCACGGTGACCGGAGAGACAATCGGCGAAGTCGCCGCAAACGCGATCGAGACCGAGGGCCAAAGGGTCGTGCGCCCGCTAAACGATCCGATCAAGGCCACCGGTGGCCTGGCCATCCTGCATGGCAACCTCGCGCCGGACGGATGCGTGGTCAAGCTGGCCGGCTACGAACGTCGCGCTCAGAGCGGCCCCGCCCGGGTCTTCGAGGGCGAGGAGGATGCGATGCGCGCCGTCACGCAGGGCACGATCCAGTCCGGTGACGTGATCGTGATCCGCAATGAGGGCCCGGCCGGCGGACCCGGCATGCGTGAGATGCTCGCGGTCACCGCGGCACTGGTCGGCGAGGGGCTTGGTGAAGAGGTCGCGCTGATCACCGACGGGCGCTTCTCCGGGGCCACCCGCGGCCTGATGGCCGGCCACGTCGCCCCCGAGTCGATCCGTGGGGGTCCGATCGGGCTGGTTCGAGACGGTGACCGGATCACCCTCGACGTCGAAGCCCGCCGCCTCGACGTCGCACTCTCGGATGAGGAGCTCGCGGCCCGCGCGCAGGACTACCAGCCGCCCGAGCGTCCCTTTCCCGGCGTCGCGCTGCACAAGTACGCCCGGCTGGTCTCCAGCGCCGCCGAGGGCGCCGTAACACACTGATCATCGAGCAGGGCGAATCCAACGCCCGGCGAAGAGTGTTTCCTCGTGTGTGCGTTACATTTTCGCGCTCAACCGGGCGCACCGGGGCGCACAAATCAAGTCATCCCTTAGAGGAGGAAGACCGATGAACAAGAGCTCACGCCTGGCCGCGGCCATGGCGACCACCCTGGCGGCCACCGCGCTCGTCGCGTCGGCGGCGGGCGCAACCAAGGTTGGCGCTGGTGCACCGCAGAAGGACAGCGGCACCACCTACGCCTCGATCACGCATACCAGGGGCAACCTGCAGATCGCGGCCGGCAACAACTACGACAAGGTCCTGGGCGAGGGCACGATCAGCTATCAGCTCAAGTTGCTCCCCGCCGGCAATGGCACCGTCAAGGTGAGAGTGCCCAAGGTCGTCCTGTTCACGACCACGGGCTCGCTCACCGGGACAGCGAGTGCGACCGTGACCGCCAACGCGAACTCCCAGACGATCACCAACGGCAAGCTCAACCTGACCAAGGGCACCGGCGGTCTCAAGGGCCGGCAGTTCACCG
>JBOGYN010000535.1:0-8848 GCA_050696855.1 Solirubrobacteraceae bacterium
GCCACCGGCCGCGACCGGCGACGACCAGCACTAGTCGCTCTTCGGCGCCGTAGGCGCCAGAGCTCTGAGCCGATCAGAGCCAGGGCCACCGGCACCGTGGCCGGCAGCTCGTTGAGCACGAAGAAGAGCAGGTCAAAGAGGCCCGCCAGGACCAGGGTGAGCAGCGCGGCTGGCCCTTGGCGACGGCCCTCGCGGGCCAGCACCCCACCCAACAGGCCGGCGACGAACAGGTCCCCGTAGCCCATCGACACGGATCCGAACAGCTCTGACTGCAGCCGGGGCAGCCCACCGCCCGGGTGGGCGGCGATCAGCGTGGCATTGGGCGCCTGGAGCAGATCGGCGAGCACGAGCCAGGTGTCGGCGGCGGCCATGGCCACGATCCCGAGCTTGAGCCAGCCCGGCGGCGTGACGGTGGCCAGCAGCACGCCCAGGGTCACGCAGCTCAGCGCCGAGAGCAGCGTCGCGGCGCCCTGCCCGTAGAGCGTGCCGCGGCTCGCCCAGGCCAGCACGAACAGCGGCAGCGCGATCAGCGCCCACCACGGACGCGAGCCCCGCATCCCCCAGCCGAGCGCCGCGGCGGCCAACAGCGGCACCGCGACCAGGGCCAGGTACGTGAGCCCGGTGGCGGTCGCCGATACATACCGGATGGCCACGATCACGCCGATGATCGACGCGATCGGGATCGCCGCCCACGCCGGCCCCGACAGCCGGTTGAGCCCGGGAAGCTCGGGAGGCCGGCGGGGCATGGCGACGATGCCGGCCTGAACCGCCAGCAGCGCCGCGTCGGACGGTATGAACGGGAGCGACATCGCTCCCAGAGAGACTAGGGGCCGGCCGGCCGCCTCAGGCTCACGTGCCCAGACGCTGCTCGAGCGTCTCGAGCTGGGCGCGCAGCGCGGAGGGCAGCTTGTCGCCGAACTCGGCGTAGTGCTGCTTCATCTGGGGCAGCTGGGCCAGCCAGCCCTCGACATCGACCTCGAGCAGCCGGGTCATCGTCTCGTCGCTGACGTCGAGACCATCGGTGTTGATGCCCTCGGGCCCGGTGGGCGGCGTGTATCCGATCGCGGTCTCGCGCGCCTCGGCGCTGCCGGTGATGCGGCCGAAGATCCAGGCCAGGACGCGCGAGTTCTCGCCGTAGCCCGGCCACATGAACTTGCCATCCGCGTCCTTGCGAAACCAGTTGACGTAGAACACCTGGGGCAGCCGGGCGCCGCTGCGGCGCCCGATGTCCAGCCAGTGGGCGAAGTAGTCAGCCATGTGGTATCCGCAGAAGGGCAGCATCGCCATCGGGTCAAAGCGCAGCTTTCCGACCTGGGCGGCCTCGGCCGCGGTCGTCTCCGAGGACATGATCGAGCCCAGGAACACGCCGTGCTCCCAGTCGCGGGCCTGGTGCACAAGCGGCACGATCGTCGCGCGGCGGCCGCCGAACAGGATCGCCGAGATCGGCACGCCGTTGGGGTCCTCCCACTCGGGCGCGATCGACGGGCACTGTGCAGCCGACGCCGTGAAGCGCGCGTTCGGGTGGGCGGCGGGGGTCTCGGATCCAGGGGTCCAGTCGTTGCCGTGCCAGTCGATGGCGTGCTCGGGCGGTTCTCCCGTCAGCCCCTCCCACCAGACATCGCCGTCGTCGGTTTTGGCGCAGTTGGTGAAGATCGAGTTGCGACTGATCATGTCGATCGCGTTGGGGTTGGTGCGCGCGCCCGTGCCCGGGGCCACCCCGAAGAAGCCGGCCTCGGGGTTGACCGCGTAAAGCTGGCCGTCCTCGCCGAACTTCATCCAGGCGATGTCGTCGCCGATTGTCTCGAGCTCCCAGCCGGGCATGGTCGGAATCATCATCGCCAGGTTGGTCTTCCCACAGGCGCTGGGGAAGGCACCGGCGATGTAGCGCACCTCGCCCTCGGGAGAGGTGAGCTTGAGGATCAGCATGTGCTCGGCCATCCAGCCCTCGTCGCGAGCCATCACCGAGGCGATCCGCAGGGCAAAGCACTTCTTCCCGAGCAGGGCGTTGCCGCCGTAGCCCGAGCCGAAGGACCAGATCTCCCGCGTTTCGGGGAAGTGGACGATGTACTTGTTGTCGGCGTTGCACGGCCACGGCACGTCGGCGGTGGGCGGGTCCGATTCCAGGGGCATCCCGACCGAGTGCAGGCAGGGGACGAAGTCGCCGCCGGCGCCGAGCACGTCGAGCGCCGGCTGACCCATCCGGGTCATGATCCGCATCGACACGGCCACATAGGCAGAGTCGGTCAGCTGCACGCCGATGTGGGCGATCGGCGAGCCCAGCGGACCCATCGAGAACGGGACCACGTACATCGTGCGCCCCCGCATCGACCCCTTGAACAGATCGGTCAGCATCGATCGCATCTCCGCGGGCTGGCGCCAGTTGTTGGTCGGGCCGGCGTCTGACTCCTCCGCTGAGCAGATGAAGGTGCGGTCGGCAACCCGGGCCACGTCCGCGGGATCTGACAGCGCGAGGTAGGAGTTCGGCCGCTTGGCCTCGGAGAGGCGCTCGAAGGCGCCCGCGTCGATCAGCGCCTGGGCCAGTTGGTCGTACTCCTCGGCCGAACCGTCGCACCAGTGAATGGCCTCGGGCTGAGTCAATGCCGCGACTTCGTCCACCCATTCGCGCAGGCGGGTGTGCTGGGTCGTCGCTTCACGCTTCGGTGCGGTGTGAGCCATGTTCTCGGGCACTCCTTGACGCTGACGGTGGCTGACGAAGGGTACCCGGGGCGCACACAAAGTGCTCACAAACAGGTAGTTCGGGCTCCCGGGACCCGTCGCACCGGGCTATCCCGGCTGCTTGCGGGGCACCAGCACCAGGCGCTTGAACTCAGCCACCAGGACGCCGTCCTGGTTGAGCACCCGCGTCTGCACCCGGACCGTGCCGCGGTCGGTCTTGGTGCGCGAGGGCTTGACCTCGAGCACCTCGGACTCGCAGAACAGCGTGTCGCCGTGAAACACCGGGGCGGGGTGGCTGAGCTCCTCGGTGGCCAGGTTGGCGATCGCCTTACCACTCACGTCCGAGACGCTCATCCCCAGGGCCAGGGAGTAGACCAGCGGACCGACCACGACGTTGCGGCCCTGCTGAGAGGCCTGGGCGTAGACGTCGTTGATGTGCAACGGATGGTGGTTCATCGTGATCAGGCAGAAGAGGTGGTCATCGGCCTCGGTCACGGTCTTGGCCGGCCAGTGCTTGTAAACCGCCCCGACCTCGAACTCCTCGAGGTAGCGGCCGTAGGGGTGCGCGCCGGACGCCTCGCGCGCGGCCTGGTCGGTTTCAATCTCAGACATATTCGAGCTCCTGGTCGGGTTCGGCGCCTCGGAGCATGTCATTCCGGCTCCTGAGGCGCTGGGGCGATAGCGTTGCCTGCTTACCCGACCAGGAGAACGAGCTGTGCGAAACCCCCGCGACTTCGGCAAAGCGCTGGCCATCGGCGCCCCCGATCCCATCCTCGAGGTTCCCTTTAAGCCTTCGCGGATGATCCACTTCCTGGACTTCTCCAACGAGAAGATGGTGGCCAAGGTCCCCGACATCGCGCCCACGGTCGACATCCTGCTCGGCAACCTCGAGGACGCCGTGCCGGTCGATCGCAAGGAGGCAGCGCGGGCGGGCCTGGTCACGGTCGGCAAGGAGATGGAGCTCGGCGACACCCAGCTGTGGACGCGCGTCAATAGCCTGGAGTCTCCGTGGATCCTCGACGATTTGACCACGCTGGTGTCCGAAATCGGCGACCGGCTGTCGGTGATCATGCTGCCCAAGGTCGAAGGCCCGTGGGATATCCACTACATCGACCGGCTGCTCGCGCAACTGGAGGCCAGGGCGGGCCTCGATCGCCCGATCCTCGTCCATGCCCTGCTGGAGACCGGACTTGGGATGATCAATGTCGAGGAGATCGCCGCCGCCAGCCCGCGGATGCAGGGCATGAGCTTCGGCCCCGCTGACCTGGCCGCCAGCCGGCGGATGAAGACGACCCGGGTCGGCGGGGGCCACCCCGGCTATCGCTCAGTCGAGGACCCGGATCCGGCGAATCCCGAGGCGTCTCGGGCCAGCGTCCAACAGGACCCGTGGCACTACTCGATCGCGCGGATGGTCGATGCCTGCACGTCGATGGGAATTCTTCCGTTCTACGGGCCGTTCGGGGACATCAAGGATGTGGTCGGCTGCGAGACCCAGTTCCGGGCCGCGTTCCTGCTCGGCTGCGTCGGCGCCTGGTCGCTGCACCCGGTCCAGATCGAGATCGCCAAGAAGGTCTTCAGCCCGGCGCCCGACGAGGTGCTGTTCGCCAAGAAGGTGCTGGAGGCGATCCCCGACGGCCGCGGCGTGCACATGATCGACGGCAAGATGCAGGACGACGCCACCTGGAAGCAGGCCACGGTGATGGTCGAGCTGGCCGAAATGCTGGCCGAGAAGGATCCGGAACTGGCCGCCGCCTACGAGCTCACCCCGTCGGCCGCGTAGGTTCCCGAGCGTGCGAATCTCGGCCAAAGCCGACTACGCCGTCCGCGCCACGGTCGAGCTGGCCGCCGTTGAAGACGAGAAGCCGGTCAAGGCGGAGAAGATCGCCACCGCCCAACAGATCCCCCTCAACTTCCTGGAGAACATCCTCGGCGAGCTGCGCCACGCCGGCGTCGTCCGTAGCCACCGGGGCGCCGAGGGGGGCTTTCGCCTCGCCAAGCCGGCCGCCGAGATCAGCGTCGCCGACATCATCCGCGCTGTCGAGGGACCGCTGGCCAGCGTCCGCGGCGCGCCGCCCGAGGAGGCGAGCTACAACGGGGCCGCCAACAGTCTGCCCCGGGTCTGGATCGCGGTCCGGGTCAACCTGCGCCGGGTCGTCGAACAGGTCACGATCGCCGACATCGCCAGCGGCAAGCTCCCGGCCTCGGTCGAGAAACTGACCCAGGACGACGGAGCCTGGGTTACGCGCTGACCGCCGCCAGGCGCTGCCCGCGGCCGGCCACCCATTCCTCGCCCACCTCCTGGAGCACGGCCAGCATCGCCGTGGCCGCCGGCGAGCGGTACCCGCTGGGCAACACCGCGCCGATCGGTCGCGACGGCGGCGCCGGCTCGAGCGTCCGAATGGTGACGTCCTCCCGGGCCCCGCGCGAGACCATGTCCGGGATCAGAGCCACGCCGACGCCGGCGGCCACGAACCCGAGAATGGCTGAGTAGTCGTCGTTCTGAAAGGCGATCCGCGGTTCGAAGCCGGCTGCGTGGCACGAACGCAGGAACAGCCGGGCGTCCGGGCACGAGTCGGTGGTGGCCAGCATCCAGGGCTCATCGGCGAAGTCGGCCAGCGTCAGCGGATAGGCCGCGGCGAGCTGATGCTCTGGGGGCGTGGCCACGTACATCGGATCCGCGAACAGGGGCACGAGCTCCACCCCGGCGCCGGCGTCGCTCAATTCGTCCATCGCCTCATGCGAGAGGGCGAGGTCGTGGCGGCCCGAGCGCAGGCCGGGCAGCGACTCGTCGGGGTCAGCCATCTCGATCTCGAGCTCGATCGCCGGATAGCGCTCGCGGAAGCGAGCCACCGCCACCGGAACCACTGAAGCGGCTGCCGAGGCGAAAGTGGCCAGCCGCAGGGTCCCGCCGCCCAGCCCGCCCAGGGCCCGCAGCTCGGTCTCGGCATCCTCGAGGCCCGACAGGATCGCTTCGGCCCGCGCGACCAGCAGACGCCCGGCGTCGGTGAGCACCGCTCCGGCCGGGACCCGTCGCAGCAAAGTGGTGCCGACTTCGGCCTCCAGGGTCGCGATCTGGCGCGAGATCGCCGGCTGGGTGTAGCCCAGCGCGGCGGCGGCGGCGGAGAACGAACCGTGGCGGGCGACTTCGCACAAGACGCGCAGGCGGCGACTGTCGAGCATGCTCAAAAGTTATATCACGTAAAGCAAACCCCTATTTGCTTTTATGGCTCGATCGGCGCATCCTTGCTCCATGCTCGCCTCCACCCCCACCCAACTAATGATCCGCCCCGCCTACGGGGACGACTACGACGCGTTGGCCCGTCTGGCAGCGCTGGACAGCGCTGATCACGTACCGGCGCGGCCACTTCTGATCGCCGAGGTCGACGGCGTTCTGCGGGCTGCGCTCTCGCTCGCCGACGGCAGCTCGATCGCCGATCCGTTCTACCGCAGCGCCAGGCTGGTCACGCTCCTGCGCACTCACGCCGCGCAAGAGCCCGCCGTGGTCAGGCCCGCCGAACGCCGGCTGCGGCGACACCGGCCGATCTTCGCTCAGGGCTGATCTCGCCGCGCCTAGGTGCGTCCACCGGGACGGCCTCCGGGGGTCGCACGTAGACGATGTCACCGCCTCCGATCTCGAGTTCCTCGGCCTGAGCGCGGGTGAGCTGGGCCCGGCCCTGGGTCCCGTCGGGCAGCTCGAGCTCGACCCGGACCTCGAAGCCGAGGTGGACCACCCGCCTGACCATGGACTCGATCGCACCCGGCGTCTGCTCGAGCGAGATCTTCACGTCGTGGGGGCGCACCAGCCGCTCTCCGATCCGGCTTACTGGTCCGACAAAGCCCATCACGAAGTCGCTCGCCGGCTGGTCATAGACCTCCCGGGGAGAGCCGACCTGCTCCACGGCCCCGGCGCTCATGACCACGATCCGGTCGGCGACCTCCATCGCCTCCTCCTGATCGTGGGTGACCAGGACGGTGGTCACCTTCTGTTCGTCGTGCAGGCGGCGCAACCAGGTGCGTAGATCGCCCCGGACGGTGGCATCCAGAGCGCCGAAGGGCTCGTCCAGAAGCAGGACCCGGGGCTCGACGGCGAGCGCGCGGGCGAGCGCCATCCGCTGGCGCTGACCGCCCGAAAGCTGCGACGGCCGCTGCTCAGACCACTTCGTCAGCCCCACCAGCCCTAGCAGTTCGTCGACTTTGGCCCGGACCTCGGGGCTGGGGCGCTTACGAATCCGCAGTCCGAAGGCGACGTTCTCACGCACGGTCATATGGGTGAAGGCGGCGTAGTGCTGAAAGACGAAGCCGATGCCGCGCTTCTGCGGGGCCACATGACTGACGTCCACCCCGTCGATCAGGACCGTGCCCGCGTCGGGGCTCTCGAGCCCGGCGATGATGCGCAGCAGCGTCGACTTGCCCGAGCCGCTGGGTCCGAGCAGCGCGGTCAGCGAGCCTTCGGGGGCTTCGAGAGTGACGTTCTGCAGGGCGGTGAAGTCCCCGAAGCGCTTGGAGATGGAGTTGGTGTCGATCCTCATCGAGAGTCATGCCTCCGGGGGGCGAGCAGGGTCATGGCGAGCAGCACGATCAGGGATATGACCGCGAGCTCGGTGGCAGCGGCGTAGGCGCCGGTGATGGTCCGGGCTCCGAGCTGGGAATCGCGCTGGTAGACGAGCAGGGGCAGGGTCAAAGTCGACCCGGCGACGTTGGAGGAGACGACCAGGACGGCGCCGATCTCTCCCAGGGCCCGCGCTGTGGACAGCACCACGCCATAAGCGACCCCCCAGCGGATCAAGGGCAACGTGACGCGCCAGAACGTCTGCCAGCCCGAAGCACCCAGCGTCGCCGCCGCCTGCTCCTGCTCATCGCCGACCTCCTCGAGCACCGGCGCCACCTCCCGCACCACGAACGGCAGCGAAACGAACAGGGTGGCCAGCGCCATCCCCGCCGGGGCAAAGATGATCTGAATCCCGTGCGCGGAGAACCAGCTGCCAAACCAGCCGCTCTGGCCGTAGACGAGCGTCAGGGCCAGGCCGACGATCACCGGTGAGACGACGAAGGGTAGATCGATCAGGGCGCCGAGCACCGCGGCCGACCGGCCGCGCCGGCGGACGAGACCCAGCGCGCAGACGATTCCGAAGACCGTGTTGAGCGGCACCGCGATCGCCGCAATCGCGAGCGACAGCCAGAGAGCGCTGACTGCGGCCGGGGTGGTCATCCAGGCCCAGGCGGCACTGAACCCGTGCTCGAACGTGCGTCCGAATACGACCCCGACCGGGAGCAGCAACATCAAAGCCAGGTAGAGCAGTGCCAGCGTGCGCAGCGAGAGCCGGGCGGGGCGGCTAGTGAGCAACGCGGTCTCCCAGACGACGCAGGAGGATGAGCACGACCAGCGAGAGGATGAGCAGCACGAGTGACAGCGAGGCGGCGGCCTGGGGCGCGTCTGACTCTATGTCAGCGAAGACGACGATGCTGGCGATCTGGACCTTGCCGACGATCAGGACCAGCGACCCGATCTCCCCCACCGAGCGCGCGAAGGACAGGGCTGCGCCCGACAGGATCGCCGGACGCAGGGCCGGCAGTACCACGCGGCGGAAGATCGTGGCGTTGGACGCCCCCAGCGAAGCGGCCGCCTCCTCGACCTCGCGGTCGAGCTCGATCAGCACCGGCTGGACCGAACGCACGCTGAACGGAAGGGTCACAAACAGCAACGCGATCACGACCGCCCCGCGCGTGTAGGCGAGATGGACGCCGAACGGGCTGTCGGGGCCGTAGAGGGCGAGCAGGGTCAGACCGGCCACGATCGTCGGCAAGGCGAACGGCATGTCAATCAGGGCGTTGATGACGCGCTTGCCCGGGAAATGGTCGCGCACGAGCATCCAGGCCACCACGGTCCCCATCACCGCCCCGATGAGCGCCACGACCAGCGACGCGCCCACCGTGACCACCAACGCGGTCACGACCAGGTGGTTGGAGATCGAGTCCCAGAAGGCACTCGGGCTCTGCGCCACCGCCTTCGCTGCGACTGCTGCGAGCGGGACGAGAACGATCACGCTCAGGTACAGCGTGGACAAGCCGAGGCTGATCCGCCCGCGGCGCCTGGTACGCAGGCGCCGACGGAAGACCGCAGCGACCGATGGCCCGCCGATGGCGTCAGTGGTGCTCATGGTCAGCGCCGGGC
>JBOGYN010000536.1:0-2949 GCA_050696855.1 Solirubrobacteraceae bacterium
AGACAGTTCTTGGATCGGGATGGCTCCCAACGCGACGGTCTGCAGTTCTCCGCCCTCCAGACGTGCTCGGAGCGACAGCTCGCAGGCTCCCCGGAGGCCGCTCGGGATCCGAACGACGCCCCAGAAGCCGCTGAGGTAGCTGTGCAGACGGGGATCCTCGGCGGACGATTCATCCAGCTCCACGTCCTTGGTCGCAAACGGATCCAGAGTCGGATGCAACGAACGGAAGAGGTCGAGCCGTGGCATCCCGTGGCGCGACACCGGCTGCTCGGCGCCGTTCACCACGAAGCCGAGGGATTCAATCTGGGCGTCGCCGTGAAAGCAGCTTCCACAGACAAACAGCGCCGATCCCTTCCCGACTGCCAGCCGCTCCGGCAGAGGCGCGTCGAGACGAACGCTGAGCCGTTGTCGTGTCCGACCATCCATCGTGTGCCCGCACCCTAGTGTCGCGTTTGGGAAATTCGTGAGCAGTCTCGAGAGTGGCTGGGCGTGGCTGAGGGGTGGCGATGACCCAAGTCGTACTGGTGGTCCGGCGGGGTCATCGCCCGGAGTCTGTCAAGCCCGGTGAGACGCCTGGCGTGCGAATTTAGTGAGCGACCTCGTTCGTGTCGGCCGGCTTGTTGATCCACGCCGCGGTCGGCAGCTCGGGCGGCGCCGGCGGCTTGCGGACGAACCGCTCGGGGTGCCGCTGGTAGGCGGCATCGAGCACGCGGGCGCGGGCGTCGCGTAGCTGCTGCGCGTTGCCGTGGTGCACGGCGGCGGGGGTCATCAGCCCGATCCCGGAGTGGCGGTGGGCGTGGTTGTACCAGTCGACGAACGCGCGGCAGTGCTCGCGGGCGTGCTCGATCGAGTCAAACCGGGCGGGGAACGCGGGCCGGTACTTCAGGGTCTTGAAGTTGGCCTCCGAGTACGGGTTGTCGCTTGATGTGTAGGGCCGTGAGTGGGTCTTGGCGACGCCGAGGTCGTCCAGGAGCTCGCTGAGGTGCTTGGAGCGCATCGGCGCGCCACGGTCGGCATGCAGGACGCTCGGCGTGATCGGCTGCTGGCCGATCGCCTGCTCGATCAGGGCCGTGGCGAGCTCGCCGGTCTCGCGCGACTGCACCGTCCAGCCGACGATGTAGCGGCTGAACACGTCCAGGATCACGTACAGGAAGAACCACGTCCCGCGCGTCGGGGCCTTCAACTTCGAGACATCCCATGACCACAGCTCGTTGGGTCGCTGTGCGAGCAGCTCGGGCCTGGCGTAGACGGGGTGGGTGAGCTGATCGCGGCGCTCCCGGACCCCGCCGTGGTGGGCGGCGAGGATCCGGTACATCGTCCGGGTCGAGCACAGGTAGCGGCCCTCGTCCAGCAGCGTCGCCCACGTCTCCTCCGGCGATATGTCGACGAACCGCTCTGAGTGCAGCACGTCGAGCACCTGCGCCCGCTCGGGCGACGTGAGCGCCCTGGCCGGCGTCGGCCGCGGGCGTCGGCGAGGCCGAGGCTCGGGCGGTCGACGACGACGGTAGATCGTCGCCGACGAGGCCCCCAGCGCCCGACACGCCGCCCGGGTGCCGATCAGCGGCGCCATCTCTTCGACGGTCCGCTCGATCATCGCTCGGTGCTCCTCTGCGCGCTGCCCTGACCGAGCATCTCTTCCAACAGCGCTGAGACGTTTCCCTGGATCTCCACGACCCGCTGCATCTTGGCCAGCTCCGCCTCGGCCCGCTCCGCACGCCGGGTCAGCGCCGCGATCTGCGCGTCGCGCCGGTCGACCGGCTTGCGGCCGCGCGGCTGGCCGAGCTCCCGAAGCGCCCCGTCCTTGCGCTGCTTGCGCCAGTAGGTCAGATGCGACGTGTACAGGCCCTCGCGGCGCAACAGCTCACCGACCTCACCCGGCCGGACGCACGCGTCGGCCTCGGCCAGGATCCGCGCCTTGTACTGCGCCGTGAAGCTCCGACGCTTGGCCTGCTCAACCAGCTCCGGGTCAGGCACCCGCTCAGGCCCAGGGCCCTCCAGCGCAGCGCGCCCGCCACCCACGAATCCCTGCTCGCCTACGGCTCGCTGGTCTTCGCGGCTGGCGGCAGCAGCCTCAACCGCTGCCCCAGCTCCATTCGTGCTCGTCTCCAGCATGTCCAGCATTCTCCGTTCTCGCCCTCAAGGTCATTGATTCCTCGATGGTGAGCGTCTCACCGGACGTTGACAGAGAGGGCGCAGATCGCCGCTTTCGCCCGACTAGGCAGTCGACCCCTAGAAGGAACGACATGTGCGAAGCGATTTGCGATGACGCTCGGTGACTGGAGGGCCGATGAGGCATCGAGGAGCCGACCATCACGAAGGTAGGCGCCGACGGGCAGCTGGACGGGCTTCATCGCGGCAAGGCTTGCTGAGGCGACTTCGGACACCGCCAAGTCGAGATCACTCCGATTACTGATGCGCTCCAGCCAGCCGAGCGATTCATTGACCTGGACGACCTGGGCGATCAGGAGCTCCTCGTCCCATTCAGCAGCCATGACCGAAAGCGAAAAGACGGCGCCTGTCGCATCAACCTCATCCGTACACAGCAAGACGAATCCGGAGTAATTGGCGACGGCTCCCAAGAGCGTTGCGGCGTCGTGGCCGGCCATAAGGCCCGCGAAAGGCCACTGGCCAACCAGACTTCCGAGCGGGACCACGCCCGATTTGGCGACCGTCCGATACAGCGCGAAGACCGCCACCGCGAGGCCGAGCACCGTGGCACTGAGCAGGATCAGGACCATAAGGTCTGGGCCTGCACGCCGGCTAGTAGGCGTATGCGGCACTCGTACAGCATCAGTGTTGCGCTTCGATTCCTTCGTCCGAGCATCGGTCGCCCGAAAATCTTGAGAGGCGGCTCTACGTGACGCTACCCCCCGGCAGGCGAATACGCAACTGAATCTTATTTATTATTAAAAGCTACTCAAACCTTCGAGAACTGGCCAAAGCACAGGG
>JBOGYN010000537.1:0-6317 GCA_050696855.1 Solirubrobacteraceae bacterium
CCTCGAGCCCCTCGCGCAGCTGGATCCTCGGCTCATAGCCGAGGTCCGCACGCGCTCGGGTCAGATCGGCCAGCGAATGGGGGACCTCTCCGGCCCGGACGGCCACGTGGTCGGGCCTGACCTCGCACTGCAACAGCGAGCCAATCTCTCTGACGAGATGATTGACGCTGATCCGCGCCCCGCAGGCGATGTTGTACGCCTGCCCTGGTGCCGCGACGGCGTCCATCGCCAGCAGGTTCGCCGCCACGACGTTTGAGACGTGGGTGAAGTCGCGTGACTGCTCTCCGTCCCCGTAGATGACTGGCTGCCCTCCGGCCAACAGCGTGGCGATGAAGCGAGGCACTACAGCCGCGTACTGGGAGGTCGGATCTTGGCGCGGTCCGAAGACGTTGAAGTAGCGCAACGCAACTGTCTCGAGGCCGTACACGGCGTGGAAGCTTCGCGCGTAGTTCTCGGCCGCCAGCTTGGCTGTCGCATACGGGGAAATCGGCAGGGTCGGGGCGTCCTCGCGCTTGGGGAGCTCGGGGTTGGCGCCGTATACCGAAGAGGAGGAGGCGAGCACAACGCGGCGGACGTGTGAGTCGCGCGCGGCAAGGAGCAGGTTGAGCGTGCCGATCACATTGGTCGCATTGCTCGTCAACGGATCCTGGATGGAGCGGGGCACGGACGGCAGGGCGGCTTCGTGCAGCACGACCTCACAGCCGGCCACTGCCCTGTGAACCCGCTCGTAGCTCTGGATGTCGCCTTCGACGACTTCAGCATCGACGCCGACGACGGCCAGGTTTGAGCGGCGGCCGGTGGCGAAGTTATCCAGGATCCGCACGGAATGACCGCGCTCGACGAGGGCCCGCGCGAGGTGAGAGCCGATAAATCCCGCCCCGCCTGTGACGAGCACGCGCACTCGGCAAAGATAACCAGAAAGCGCGGCCGGGACGTCAGTTTATCCGTCCTCGACCGTGCCTAGGTTCGCCATTTCCAGCGCAAACCACTTACCCTTCGCGGTGGTGAGTGTCCCCGTGTCTGCGCAGGTCGGCCTGGGCCTGGGCCTGGCGGCCGCCCTTGCCTTCGCCTCGACCCCGATCGCGATTCGCGCGGCACGCCGGTTCGCGCTTCTGGATCTTCCCGAGGGCTACAAGGGCCACGCCAAGCCCACGCCGTATCTCGGGGGCGCGGTGGTCATGCTCGCCTTTGCCGCCGCCCTCGTCACCGCGGGTGGCCGGGCCAACCGCACACTGCCCATGCTGGCGGCGGTCGCGGTGTTGCTGGTCGTCGGCACGATTGATGACCGACGCACCGTCTCGCCGGCCCTGCGGGTGGCGGTCGAGTTCGCACTCGGCTCGCTGCTGGCCTCGCTCGATCTCGGCTGGCAGCTCGGGGCGGGGGAGCTGCTCGACCTGGGCGTAACGGGGGTCTGGGTGGTGGCAGTGGTCAACGCGTTCAACCTGTTCGACAATATGGACGGCGCGGCCAGCATGATGGCGTTGGCCGCGTGCGCCGGCGCCTGTGCGCTGGCCCTGGTCGCCGGGGCTCCGTGGGTCGCAGCCGGGAGCGCCGCCATGTGCGGGGCCTGCCTGGGCTTTCTGCCCCACAACCTGAGTCGGCCGGCCAAGATCTTTCTCGGCGACGGGGGCAGTATGCCGCTTGGACTGGTGGTGGCGATGCTCACGGCCGGGGCGGCTGAGCGCGCGGAGCCCGGTTTTCTAGGCCTGTTGGTCGGCTTCCTGCTGGTGGGAATACCGGCCCTGGACACTGGGCTTGTGATCGTGTCGCGCCTGCGCCGTGGCGTCTCAGTGCTGACCGGCGGACGGGATCACCTGACCCATCGGACCCGACGGCGGATGCAGACGCCGCAGAAGGTGGCCCTGGTCCTGGGGGGCGCGCAGGCCGCGCTCAGCGCGCTGGTCATATTGGCCAGCCGAGCGGGGGCGCCGGTGCTCGTCTACATCGTGCTCGCTTTTTCGGTCCTGGCGGTGCTGTCGATCGTGGCCCTTGAGGACGCGCTCGCGGCTGACGGAGAGGGAGGGGCCGCGACCAGAGTGGCGCAGTTCGGGGGCCGGCTCCCGGCCAGGCCGGGCTTCGCCCGGCTCTCGGTCGCCGGTCTCGCGCTGCTGGGACTCGGCGCTGGCCTCTCACCGCTCTTTCAGGCCTACTACGACCCGGCCGCCTGGCTGGTCATCGGACTGGTGCTGGTCGCGGCGGCGGCGCTCATGACCGTCGCCCGTCCGCCCCGCCTGACGTTGCCGATGGCTGGAGTCCTGGCCGGGCTCGCGGGTCTTGGGCTGCTTTCGCTGCTCTCGACGATCTGGGCCGACGCGATCGAGCCGGCGACGCTGGGCGCGAACCTGTGGCTGGCCTATGCCGGGCTGTTCCTGCTGTTGATGGCCCTGGTCGCAGCGCGCCGGGCGGCGGTGGTGGCGTTCAGTGCGGTCGGGATTGGTATCGCGGTCACCGCCATTACCGTGCTGGGACGGCTGCTGGGCGGTGATCCGGCCAGCTTATTCATCGCGGGACGACTCAACGCTCCCCTGGGCTACATCAACGGCGAGGCGTGCGTGTTCGCGATGGGGGCCTGGCTGACGCTCGCGCTGGCCGAGCGACGCTCGCCCGTGGTGGCTGGTGCCGGCCTGGCCGGCACCGTCGTGATGACCAGTCTTACTGTTCTCACCCAGTCGCGTGGGGCAGCCATTGCCACGGCGAGCATGGTCGTGGTCGCCTTGGCCTTCATCCCTGGCTTTCGCCGCCGCGTGTTCGCGCTGGCGTTCGTTGTCGGCGCTCTGGTCGCCACCTCCGGCCCGGTGCTCCACGTCTATACGGTGGGCGAGGCGGGCGGCGTAACCCCGGCGGTGGCACAGCATGCCGCCGTCGCGATCATCATCGCCGCCGCTCTCGCCGGCCTCGTCTGGAGCGGGCTGGTGGCCGCGGCGGGTCGCTTCGGGGCCCCCGATGGGGCCTCCCGGGCGCGGGCGGGACGGCTGGCGACCATCGGCGCCATTGCGTTGATCGCCGTGCCGGTGCTCGCCGTCGGCGCCCGCTTCTCGTCGGTGGAGACTAAGGTGAGCGCGCAGTGGTATCAGTTCGTCCACCTCACGCCGACCGCGAGCGGAAGCGCTGGACAGGCCGGCGACCAGACTCGACTGTTCTCCGGGGCGGGTAACCGGTACGACTACTGGCGGGTGGCCTGGTCTGTCTTCACGGCTCACCCCGGGGTCGGGGTCGGTGCGGGCAACTACCCGGCGGCCTATTACCGCGACCGGCGGACCCAGGAGGCGATCCAGAATCCGCACTCACTCGAGCTCCAGGCGCTCTCCGAGTTGGGCATCGTGGGTGGAGTGATTGTGGCCGTGTTCGTGGCCGGGCTCGGCTTGGCCATCGCGCGCTCGCGGGTCCGCGCTCGGGTCTCGGCCGATGCCCGCACGGCGATGGTCGCCGCGACGGGAGTCACCGTCGTGTGGTTGGTCTGCACGAGCGGGGACTGGATGCATCTGCTCCCAGGAGTGACGGCGATCGCGCTGATCGCGATCGCGGTCCTCTGCCGTCCCACCGCCTGGGACGCGCCGCTCGGTTCTCGCCCGCCCGGAAAACGCGGATTACCGACTTTGCTCGGGGCGGCTACGGCCGTGTTCGTGCTCGCGGTAAGTGGGGCCAGCCTGCTGCGCTCGGCGCTTGTCCAGCACAATCTCGACGAGGCGCGCGCAGCCCTACGCGCTGATCCGGCCGCGGCGGTGAGCAGCGCCGATCAAGCCCTCAAGCTCGACGACGCCAACCTCGACGCCTACTACGTCAAAGCGGCGGGCCAAGCCCGCTTCAACCTTGCGCGCGCTGCTCAAACGACCCTGCTTCAGGCCGCGGCTCAGGATCCGGGCGACTTCATCACCTGGACCCTGCTCGGCGATCTCGAGGTTCGAGCCGGTCACCCCGCGTCCGCGCGTCGTTACTACCGCCGGGCGCTCGTCCTGGACCCGCGGGAGCCGGGGCTCCGCGCCGTCGCGGCCACCCCGGACACCAGGGTCCGCCGGCCAGCGGGGTGAGCGGGCAGTGTTAGCCTCAAGCCCCATGTGGGCGCTCCGGGGTTCAGCAGCGGTGGTGGCGGTCACTCTGGCCTCGCTGACGCCCGTCGCCCAGGCCGCGAGCAGCCCGAGCCAGGGCGTGCACGTAGACCCAGGCTCTCCGGCCGGCAAGCAGTACGTGCTCCCGATCGCCAGCGCCCGCGGCGAAACCTCCGGGGGTAAGAGCTCGGGTTCGAGCAGTCCGCCATCGTTCGGGGTGGGAGTCATCCCGGCGGCGTCGGCCACGACCTCCGCGGCCACGACGCACCGGTCGCCCAAGTATGGTGGCCGCCGGGATGCCCACGCCACGCGGCGGCAGCGCCACCCGGCTGCCGCCCGCCACCGCACCGCGGCTCCGGTGACCGCCGCCGCCGACAGTGCCCGGGGGACAGGCTGGCTGCCGCTGCTCGGGGGTGGCGCGCTCGTGATCCTGATCGGCGGCGGCGGCGGCCTGGCTCTGCGTCGTCGCCTCTGATCTCCGCAGCCAAGACGGCGCGGGGTCACTCGGACTGATCCGCGTTTTCGCTGGTCAGACGTCGCGAAACGGGTTCTCGACGCGGACGCCGCCGTGGGTGATCGCGGCGATCAGCGGCGGGTGACTTCGAGAACTGAAACGTCGTAGCGGCGGATCGACTCGTCGCTGCTGGCCAGCGTCATGCCTTCGAGTCGTGCTTGGGCGACGAGCATGCGATCGAACGGATCTCCGTGGAGCGGCGGGAGCCGTCCCGCCTCACAGGCGTGCTCAAACGTGATCGCGAGGCGCTCGTAGCCTGACTCATCCACCCGCTGTACGACGTCTGGGGGAGCGCGCAGCCGTCCCAGGGCGCGCTTGATCTCGATCTCCCAGATCGTGGCTGCACTGACGAACACGGCTTCGGCGGTGTTTGTGATGACGTCTCTGGCGCGGGGGTCGAGGCGGTCTTCGGTCGCCCAGAGCAGCGCCTGCGTGTCGAGTAGGAGCCTCAGGCGCCGGTGCCCTCGAAGTACCGCTGCAGCTCGGCGGGCAGCGGGGCGTCGAAGTCCTCGCTCATCCACACCTCGCCCTTCCAGAACCCGACCTTGCGCGGTTTCCGCGGCGCCTGCAGCGGCCCCAGCCTCGCCAGGGGACGGCCGTTGCGCGCGATCACGATCTCCTCGCCGCCCGCAGCGCGCTCGGCGAGCCGGGACAGATGCGTCTTCGCATCATGCATGTTATACGTCTGCGCCATCAGCTTAGTCCAGCTTAGCAGCCTAGGTCTGTGCCAAGTCGGGCACCGGCGGAGACCAGCCCGGCTCACTCCGTGGTGCTGAACTCCCAGATCGCGATCAGCAGCATGACCAGCCCGAGGATCACGATCATGCCCGCTTCGAGCAGCGCGGGCACGTGCCAGCCCCACCAGGTCACGCCCGGATCGAGCGCCTGGCGGGCGGCGGGGGAGATCGACAAGTGGCTGAAGATCAGGCGCCGCATGGGATCCACGGCGTAGGTCAGGGGATCCAGGCGGTTGAGCACGGTCAGCCAGCCGGGCAGACCCGAGGCCGGGAACAGGGCCCCGGAGATGAAGAACATCGGCATCACGATCATCTGCATGACGCCCATGAAGGACTGCATCTGTTTGATGCGCACGGCGATCATGACGCCAAAGGCGGTGATCGAGAAGGCCAGCAGCAGCTGCAGGGCGAACACTCCGAGAATCAGCACGGGGTCGTAGGGCACGTTGACCAGGCCGGCCAGGCAGATGACGATCACGCCCTGGAAGCCGGCCACGGTCGCTCCGCCCAGACACTTGCCGATCACGATCGAGCTGCGCCGGATCGGCGCGACCATCATCTCGCGCAGGAACCCGAATTCCCGGTCCCAGACGATCGAGGCGGCCGAGAACATGGCCGTGAACATCACCGCGATGCACAGGATCCCGGGATAGATGAACGTTTTCAGGCTGACGCCGTGCGTTCCCGCCCGGGAGAGCTGTTGGAGCCCAGCGCCGAGCACGAACAGGAACAGCAGGGGCTGCACGAGCGAGGTGAGCATCCGCAGCTTGTCGGCTCGGAAGCGGATCAGTTCGCGCCGCCAGACGATCCGGATCGCCCGCAGCTCCGAACGCCAGCTGCGCTGAGGGACGCTGACCCGGACGATCTCGGGGCCGTCGGGACTCGGCTCAGCGCTCGGCGGGCGGACGGTGGTGCTCATCGTCGGCCTCCGCCGCCCATCATCTGCATCATCACCCGGTTGCGGTGCTTGGTGGAGTCCTCCTCGGCGTCTCGGATCGTGGTGCCGGTGTACGACATGAA
>JBOGYN010000538.1:0-7219 GCA_050696855.1 Solirubrobacteraceae bacterium
GCGCCAGCCTGCACGCCGAGCTGGATCACCTGCTCGGTTCGGCACTGCTCGAGGGCGCGACCGCCCCGGTGGCAGCGGCCAGCGTCGCCTGAGGCGGCTCCGCCGGGGTCAGCAAGCCGGCGGCGACTCGGCTACTTGACGTGCAGGTTGATGCCGATCAACAGCAGCGGCCAGAGGAGGATGGCCAGAAGCGCTGAGACGATCAGCTTCAGCGTGTCGATGTGCGCGAAGTAATGGTGGGCGGAGGCGACGAGCACTCCGACGAGCAGCCAGACAAGCGTTGCGAGTTTCGACCTCACGTTGCGCGCACCTCTCATGGAAATGGCGGTTTACCTGCGGGCTGGTTCGGCACGTTATCGGGCCCGGCCTGGCGTCCCTCGTTTGACCTGCAAAACGCGAAAAACTTGAATCGTCTGCGCGAGTTTTGCCCTATTTGCACACCACGCGCGCATGTGGTGAAAAACTCTCCGGCCGCGGGCAAGGTTTTCCAGTTTTGCATGCCGGCTCCCGGCTCCCGGCGAGGGGGGTGAAGCCTCGATCAGTTCGGGAGCCAGGGGCCGCGCCAGCCCCCGTCATCGCGCACGAGCTCGTCGGCCTGGCGCGGACCCCACGAGCCCTGGCGGTAGCGAATGACCCGCGGGGGATGATCGAGCAGTGGCTGAACCACCCGCCAGGTCTGCTCGATGCTGTCCTGACGGGTGAAGTGGCTGCTGTCACCTACCAGGGCCGCGTGGAGCAGGACCTCGTAGGGGGTGGCGCCCTCGCCGCCCTCCTGGGCGAACTCCATGTCGAGCTCGATCCCGCTCACGCCGGGCTGGTCGGCGCGTTGGGCGTCGAGCATCATCCGGATGCCGGTCGCGGGGTCGATCCGGAACACGAGCTGGCTCGGCTCGGGCTGCCTGCGCGAGCGGGGGAGGAAGGGCAGTCGGGGGGGATGGTGGAAGACGAGGCGCAGCTCGGTCTGGCGTACCGGCAGGCACTTGCCCGTGCGGATGAAGAACGGCACCCCGGACCAGCGCCAGTTGTCGACCTCGAGCCGCAGCGCGGCGAACGTTTCGGTGTCTGAGCCCTTGGCCACCCCTGGGACCCTGCGGTAGCCCGTGTATTGGCCGCGGACATAGTGCTTGGGGCTCGCCTCGGCCATCGAGCGAAAGACCGCCACCTTGGCGTCCTTGAGGCTGTCGGGTTCGCCGGTCGCGGGCGGTTCCATCGCCGCGGCCGCCAGCAGCTGCATGAGATGGTTGACGACCACGTCGCGCAGGGCGCCGACCGGGTCATAGAAGTGACCACGATCCCCGACCCCGAAATCCTCGGCCATCGTGATCTGCACCGAGGAGACATGGCTGCGGTTCCAGATGGGCTCGAGCGTGGTGTTGGCGAACCGCACGTACAGGAACTCCTCGAGGCCCAGCTTGCCTAGGAAGTGATCGATCCGGTAGAGCTGGGACTCGTCGAGGTACTTGTGCAGATCGGCAGCGAGCGCCCGGGCGGACCGCAGATCGTGGCCGAAGGGCTTCTCCACCACGACCCGCTGGCCGCGCGACACGAGCCCGGCGCCCGCCAGCCCCGAGACCACGTTCGCGAACAGCGAGGGCGGGATCTCGAGGTAGAAGGCGGGTTCCTGGGCGTCGCCGAGCGCCGTAGCCAGCCGCGAGTAGAGGTCAGGATCACCAAAATCTCCGCCCACGTAGCCGAGGCGGTTGGCCAGGCGTTTGAACACGCGGTCGTCGAGCTTCTCGCCGGTCGCCTCGATCGCCGCGCGGGCGTGCTTGTGCAGGTGCTCGACGGTCCAATCCTCGGCCGCCACCCCAATCACGCGGCCGCTGAGCAGCCGGCGACGCTCGAGCCGGTAGAGCGAGCGCAGCGTCATCTTGCGAGCCAGGTCGCCCGTGATCCCGAATATGACCAGGACGTCGGCGTGGCTGGGCCGGGCGCTCATACGGCGGGGCGGGCGGGGGCGCTCATCGTGCGGGCACGCTAGCGCCCCGAGCGGCTGGCCGTCCGCTTGCGGCTCCCCTGGCCACGCCGGCGCAATTTGCGGCACAGCTCGATCTCCTGCGCCGAGGCCTCGGTCTCGAGCACGACCGGGAGACGCTCAAAGCGCGGCTCGGATAGAAACGCCGCGCAGCCCCGCGCGCCGATCTCGCCCTGGCCGACGGGTGCGTGGCGGTCGCGGTTTGAGCCCAGCGGGGTCATTGAGTCGTTGAGGTGCAGCGACCCGAGCCGCTTCATGCCCACCTTGGCCGTGAACTCATCCAGCGTGCCGGTCAGCCCGGCCGCGGTGCGCACGTCGTAGCCCGAGGCGAGCAGATGGCACGAGTCCAGGCACACCCCGAGCCGCTTGCCGCCGCCCGAAGCCTCGAGCAACGAGGCCAGCTCCTCGAACGAACGCCCCAGCGTGCCGCCCGCCCCGGCCGTGTCCTCGAGATGAAGCGGACAGCGATCGGTCTCGGAAAGGGCCTCACGGATCACGCGCCCGGCGCGCTTGATCGCCTCCCCTACGTGTCCCTGCTTGGCCGATCCAGGATGCAAGACGACGCCGATGGCTCCGATCCCGTCGCCGATTCGCAGCGATTGGATCAGCGATGCGCGCGACTTGGTCCGGATCTCGGCGTCCTCAGAGGCGCAGTTGAGCAGATACACGGCGTGGATCAGCACGGCCTTGATCGGGCTGGGCTTCAGCGCCGCGCGAAAGGCGACGAAGTCGTCCTCGTCGTAGGCGGTGGGCCGCCACATGCGCGGCGACTGGTTGAAGATCTGGATCGCGTCGGCCCCGAACTCGGTGCCCCGTTCGATCGCTTTGGCGAGGCCGCCCGCCGGGGATACGTGTGCGCCGATTAGCATCTTCAGATCATGTCCATGCGAGTCCGCTTCGCTCCATCGCCTACCGGTGCCCTGCACATCGGCGGTGCCCGTACCGCGCTCTATAACTGGCTGCTCGCCCGGGGTCCGGGCGACGGGCCGGGCGGCCGGCCGGGCTCGCTTGTGCTGCGCATCGAAGATACCGACCGGGAGCGTTCAACGCCTGAGAACGTGGAGCAGATCCTCGATGCGCTGCGGTGGCTGGGACTGGACTGGGACGAGGGCCCGATCTTCCAGAGCCAACAGTCCGATCGCCATCACGAGGCGCTGGCTCGGCTGCTGGACAGCGGGCACGCCTATCACTCCACCGCGACCGCTGAGGACGTGCGGGCGTTCAAGGACCGCGAGGGCGCCGAGCGGGGGTTCCGGGGCACGGCCGAGACGGCAGGCGCAGTTCGGCTGCGGGTCCCCGACGACGGCGTGACCGTGGTCAGCGACGTGATCCGCGGCGCCACGAGCTTCCCCAACGTCAACCTCGACGACCCCGTGATCGCCCGGGCCGACGGTTCGGCGCTCTACAACTTCGCCGTCGCGGTCGACGACCTCGACGCCCGCATCACCGACGTCGTCCGGGGAGAGGACCACCTCTCCAACACCCCCAAGCAGCTGCTCGTGCTCGAGGCCCTGGGGGCGGATCCGCCCCGGTACGCCCATCTGCCGCTCCTGCATGGCCCCGACGGGCGCAAGCTCTCCAAGCGCCACGGGGCCGCCTCGGTGCAGGAGCTGCGTGAGGCCGGGTACCTGCCGGAGGCGGTGCTCAACTATGTCGCCCTGCTCGGCGCGGGCTTCGCGACCGATGAGGAGCACTTCACGCTCGCCGAACTGGCGCAGCGCTTCCGTCTGGACCGGGTGTCCAAGAACCCGGCCGTGTTCGACGAGCACAAGTTGCGCCACATGAACGGGCGCCACCTCCGCGAGCTCGACCCCAGCGAGCTCACCCAGCGCCTGGAGCGGTTCACCGGTCGCTCCGGACTGGGACCGGTCGTGGAGATCTCGCGCGAGAAGATCCAGACACTGGCTGACTTCTGGCCTCTGGTCGGGTTCGTGTTCGACGGCCCCGTGGAGGACCCCAAGGCGTTTGCCAAGACGATCGGCACTGAGGAGGGACGCGCCGCGCTCGAGGAGGCCCGCGAGGCGCTGGCTGGCACCGAACCGTTTAAGGCCGAGGGGATCGAAACTGCTCTGCGGGCCGTCGCCGACCGCCGTCAAGTCAAGGCCGGGCAGGTCTTTCAACCGGTGCGAGTGGCGCTGGCCGGTCAGACCGTTTCCCCGGGTATTTTCGAGACGCTGGCGCTGCTCGGCCGGGCGGAGAGCCTGTCTCGGATCGACGCCGCGCTGAGCCGCGCTACCACCTTCGCGGGCGCAAGTCCGAAACAGCTCTAAACCGCGATCAGGTATCTGCCGATAGATGGGGCAATGGCTGGGGATATCCGCATTGAGCGACACCAGCCCACGCCGGCGTGGGCTGAAAAGGGCACGTGAACTGACGTGGCGAGCCTTGCGGCGGTGAATCCCACGCCTACCGATCCTTATCCCGCGCGCGCGCGCCATCACAACGAAGGTCACGGCCGGCGTCTGACCGCCGCTTTTGAGGCCCTCGAGGCGTACCCGGTCCTGGTCGAATCGCGCAACCGCATGCTGCGCCTGTTCGAGGATGGCGAGCCGTCTATGGCCGACGTCGTCTCGGCGGTGGAGGCCGATGTCGCGCTGTCGGTCACCGTGGTGCGCCTGGCCAACGCGATCGAGGGGCCCACTGCGGGCCGGATCGACAGCGTCGTGGCCGGCGTCGACGCCCTTTCGCCGCGCACCGTGCACGCGATCGCCAGCCGCGCCCGCACCTTTGACTTCTTCGAGCGAACCGCCCTCTGGCAGGGGATTCCCGAGCGCTTCCGCCTTCACGCCGTGGCCACGCAGCGCGCCGCCGATCGGCTGGGCCGGGAGATCAACTTCGAGGACCGCGACCGGCTGATGGTCACCTCGCTGCTGCACGACATCGGCAAGCTCGTCCTCATCCACGCCTACCCCGGCTATCCGAGCCAGGTCCACGCTGACGCCCGCACGCCCGAGGAACGGATCCAGCGCGAGCGCCGCGAGCTCGGCGTCGACCACGCCCTGGTCGGTGGCGTGCTCGCCCGCCGCTGGGGTCTGCCCCGCACTGTCGCGAGCGTGATCGAGCGCCACCACGCCGAGGACGCCGACGGCGAGGCCGCGCTGATCCGGCTCGCCGACATGCTGGCCCACTATTTGCTTGGCGGTGCCGTAGCGCCGGCCGAGATGCTTGCTGTCGCCCGCACCGTCGGGGTCACCCCGGCCGGCCTGCGGACCGTGATGTATGAGCTCCCGCTGCCGACCTCGGGCGGGCGTCCGCGCCAGGTCGACCCGTGTCCGTTGTCGTCCCGGGAGACCGACGTCTTGCGTCGCCTGGCCAAGGGCATGGTCTACAAGCAGATCGCGGCCGAGCTCGGCCTCTCCACGAGCACCGTGCGCACGCACCTGCACAACGTGTACGGCAAGCTCGGCGCGATGGACCGTGCGCAGGCTGTGCTGATGGCGACCGAGCGCGGCTGGATCTAGGCGCTCGCCCCGCGATCAGCTCGTCCACGGCCGTTTACTACGATCGGAGATCGCATGATCTCGATCACCACCAAATCGCCCTATGCACTCGGTGCGCTGATCGAGCTCTACCGTCACGGCGACGGGGGACCGGTGCCGATCGCCGAACTGGCTCGCCGCCGCGACATTCCGGTCCAGTTCCTCGAGCAGCTGTTCGCGACCCTGCGTCGCGCCGGGGTCCTGCGCTCGCAGCGGGGCGTCAAGGGCGGCTACAGCTTCGCCCGCCCAGCTGACGAGCTCACCGTGCTGGAGTTGGTCGAGATCCTCGAGGGACCCCTCGGGCGGGGCGCCAGCGGTGTCTTCCTCGAGGCCGCCCAGGCGGCCGGCGCGGTCCTCTCGGCAGCGACCGTGGCCTCGATCGCCGAGCACGAGATCGCGTCCGCCGGCGCCCCGATGTACCACATCTAGCCGGAGGCCCGGTTTTGCCTGAGGGGGATTGAACGACTCCAGCGGAGCCGAGCGCTGGTCGGGTCCGAGTGTTAGACCTGGCTCGCGGTCGAGTTGAACAGCGCTGAAATGCTGCCGCCGAGGACCGTGGCCGCGACGATCACGATGATGGCAATCACGGCGATCAGGATGCCGTACTCAGCCATTGTCTGACCCTCGCTGCGGCGAGCCTGCTCAAGCAGGCAACTGAGGAGCTGCGAAATGTTTGTCATGGATGACCCTTCGGCCAATCCATCTGAATTCAGAGCCTCCTCTTGCGAGGATGGACGTAGGTACGAGCTTTGGACAGATTTGATCCGGGCCGATACCCGCCGGCGCGAGCGCTTCGGCTAGACGCGCGAGAGCGTCCGTGAACGATCGCGACGTCGCTCAGGACCGTCATACGGACGCTGGCGCCTTCGGCAATCGGGGAGAAGTACGGGTCCCGTGCGGTTTCCCACGAATCGCAGCACATAAGCCCGGCGATGTTCGCTGTAACGCCATATCGGGCGCGTCAAAACCAAGGCTGGGGGTGAAACGTAGCGCCTCGGTCGCGGGTCCGTCCGCATTGGCTAAGCATATGCGATTTGAGCCTTGTCAACCCATCTTTTTGTCAGGGACCCCGGACCGTCGCCACTGGACGCAGGACCGACCGCGCCCATGGTCGAGCGCTGTGCGAACGGGCCGCTGGTCCGCGCGGCCCGTCCGCTCAAGCGCCGAACCTGCTGTTGGGGCCTAGGGGACCGTGGGGAACTTGCCGGCGGTCTCCATCGCCTCGCGCTGCGCGCTTTCGCCCTTCTCGTGGGCGGCGTTCTCGTTGGAGTGGAACACGCCGCTGGGTGCGTGGCCGCCATCAGGTGGCGCGCCATGCTCCGCGGCGGTGCTGGGGGCTGCGGTGGTGGTGGTTGTGGTGGTGGTCGCGGCGTTACTGGCCGCGGCACTCAGGATGGTGGCGCCGGCGGCGCCACCGGCCATCGAGCCCACAACCACCGCAGCGAGTACCCCTCGTCGGATGGGATTCATCGGCATCAGCTCCTTTGCTGGTTGGCCTTGACGATGCCCAGCATCGGAGGCGCGGATGTGAGGTCGCGATGAATCCCGTCGGTTTTCTATAAGTGACGGCAGGTGGACCCGATTGCGCACTAGCCGATCGAGAACGTGACGGTTGCAGCTGTGCTGTGGACAAAGGCGACGGGCGCCTCCCCGCGGGCGCCCGCGAAACGTCCTGGGCCCCCGGATCGCTGTCGGGCTAGGGTTCCGGGGGTGTCTGCGATCCCCAGCAACGTCGCCGACCTGGTCGGCCGCACGCCGATGGTCA
>JBOGYN010000539.1:0-1753 GCA_050696855.1 Solirubrobacteraceae bacterium
CCTTGGGGGCTGTGGCACGCGCGCAGGGCTTCGACCCGCGGGCCCGCTTTGCCGGGGGCGGCGCTGCGACCGGACCATCCGCACGGCCGCGGCACCGCGAGCCCGAACCCAGCTACGACTTCGAGCCGGACTTCGTCAGCGCCCCTCCGCCGCGCGGCGGAATCTTTGACTTCGAAGCCCCCGGACGCGCCCGGCGCGCCGCCTAACCGCGCCCGAGGGCGTGCACGGCTGTTTCGTCACCGGGACTGACACGGGGGTCGGGAAGAGTGTCCTGACCGCGGTGATCGTCGCCGGGCTGAGGACGGGAGGGCATCCGTTCCGGGTCCTCAAGCCGGTCCTGACCGGCCTCGATGAAGCGGCTGATCCGGTCTGGCCGCGCGACCACGAGCTGCTGGCCGCGGTGGCCGGCTGCCGTCCCGAGGACGTGGTGCTCGAGGGCTACGGACCGCCGGTCTCGCCGCACCTCGCCGCCGTGTTGGCGGACCGGCCGTTGTCGGTGACCGACCTCGGGTCGCGGATCCGCGATGCGTCGGCGCCGGGGACCGCCCTGGTCGTCGAGGGGGTCGGCGGTCTCCTCGTTCCCCTGGGCGAAGACGGGGACGTGCGGGTGCTGGCCCGTGAGGTCGGATTGCCGCTGCTGGTGGCGGCTCGGCCCGGGCTCGGGACGATCAATCACACCCTGCTCACGCTCGCGGCCGCGCGCGAGGCGGGCCTGGCGGTGACGGCTGTCGTACTCACTCCATGGCCGGCGGAGCCCGACCAGATCGAGCGCTCCAACCGGGAGACGATCGAGCGGCTCGGGGACGTCGAGGTGGCCACCCTGGGCCCGATTGCGCGCCCCACGGTACCCGCGCTGGCCGCCGCTGCTGCCTCGCTCCCACTCGCCCGCTGGCTGAGGCTGGGGTAACTTCCGCCGGGTGCGGCGCACGTGGCGGCCCAGATTCGCGATCGCGGTGCTCGTGCTGTCGACACTGGGGGTCGGTGCCCCGGCAAGCCCAGCGCGGGCGACACCGGCGGCGAGCCCCTATCAGACCGTGCTCGGGGCCTATGAGCGCAGCGGCAGCGTCTCCCCCTGCCAGTTCTCGGCTCGGACCCTGGACGGGGCCCTTCAAGGGGTTGACAGCTACGGCGCCCAGTACTTCGCTGACTTCACCCAGGCGGTCGACGACGCGCTCAGCGTGCAGGCCGCCGGGGGGTGCAGCGGGACGACTGGCCGGAGCGGGGGCTCCGGCGGCTCCGGCGGCTCCGGCGGTGACGGACACACGGGGTCGAGGGGACGGCCGCGGCCCAGCGGACCGGGTGTGGGCATCCCCGCGCACCTCGGCGCCCTGACTGCCTCGACCGGCGGCTCACCCCCAGCGCCACTCCTGCTCCTCGCCGCGCTCGCTTTGGGCGGCGCGATCGCGACCGGCGTGATGGTGGTCCGGCGGGTTCGGCGCCGCTAACGAGAGCGCCGCACCGCCACGGCTCGGCTGTAGACGGTCGCAGCGCCCCGAGCGTCCGCCGGTGACCAGGCGAGACGAACCGAGCCGGTGCCGGGCAGCTTCACCCCCACCTCGAGGGCTCCGGTCGGACCGGCGGCGGGGATCGTGTCCACTGCCCGCCACGCCCCTCCGGGCGGTCGCCACTGCAGCGTCGCCCGCTGGCCGGCGCCGTTGGGCGCCGAGCGCAGCAGCCCCCACACGGTCACTCGGGTACCGGGGGCAAAGGTCGTCTGGGGCAGATAGATCGGCAACCGGTAGGAGTAGAAGGC
>JBOGYN010000540.1:0-2193 GCA_050696855.1 Solirubrobacteraceae bacterium
GTTCGGGGCCGCTGAGGGCACGCCAGCCGCGGACCGAGCCGCCGTGCAGGTGGCCGCCCCGGTGGGGCTCCAGGCGCTGAGCCAGGGCATGGATCCAGGCGTAGATGGGGCTGAGGATCGCCTCGTAGTCCTCGGCGCTCCGCGGTCCCTGCGGCGCCAGACCGACGATCCGGCTCATGACCCCGGCGGCGAGCCGTTCGAGCGTCGGCATCGTCAGGTGGGCGTCGGCGTAGTGGCCGTGGGTGGCGTAGACGTCGTCCCGGAGCCAGACGCCCGGGTACGCGACCCGCACCCGGCCGGAGCCCAGCCACCCGGCGATCGTGGCCAGCGGCTCGCCGCGGCGATGATCGGCCTCGGTCTCCTCGCCGAGTGCCGCCGGGACACCGCGCCGGCCGCGACGCTCGAACCAGGGATCGAGCAGATCGTGGTCATGGTTACCGGGCGTGATCACGATCTCGACGTCGGACCCGACCGCCGCGCCGAGCTCGGTCAGCGGCTTCTGGGCCGCGGCCAGCGCTTCGCGGACCGGGCCGTGGCGCAGCTCGAGCACGTCCCCGAGCAGCACCAACCGGTCGCATTGGGCGGCGGCCCGCAGCAGCGGTTCGCGGTGTTCGGCCTGGCGCAGCACGTCGCGGCCCGAGTGGGCGCCGAGATGCAGATCGGAGATGACCAGCGTGCGCAGCGGTGCCCCCGGTCCGCGTTGGGTCAGGCGGCTCCGGCCGCACCCGCGGCCACGGCCTGACGGATCACCTTGGGGAGCATGAAGCGCACGTCCTCCTGGATTACCTCGAGCTCGCGCACATCGGTGGTGCCGCGGTCACGGAAGAAGGTGACCAGGCTTTGGACGAGCTCCTCGGGAGCGCTGGCCCCGGAGGTGATCCCGACCACGCGCTTGCCCTCGAGCCACTCCTCGCGCACTTGGGCCTCGTTGTCGATCAGGTAGGAGTCGGCGCCGTGCTCGCGGGCGACCTCGACCAACCGGTTTGAGTTCGACGAGTTTCGCGAGCCGATCACGAGCACCAGATCAGACTCGCGAGCGAGCTGCTTGACCGCCGCCTGGCGGTTGGTGGTGGCGTAACAGATGTCATCGGTGCGGGGACCGGTGATGGCCGGAAAGCGTTCGCGCAGGCGGTCGATGATCGCGTTCGTCTCGTCCACCGAGAGCGTCGTCTGCGAGATGTAGGCCACTTTCGCGGGATCGCGAACCTCGAGCTTGTCCACCCCGGCCACGTCCTCGATCAGCACGATGTGCTCGGGCGCCTCGCCCATCGTCCCCTCGACCTCCTCGTGACCGGCGTGGCCGACCAGGACGATCGTGTAATCCTCGGACGCGAACTTCTTGGCCTCGACGTGGACCTTGGTGACCAGCGGGCAGGTGGCGTCGATCGTGTGGAGCCCGCGGGCGGCGGCCCCGGCGTGCACGCTCGGGGCGACGCCATGGGCGGAGAAGACGACGGTCGCGCCTTCGGGGACGTCGGCCTCGGACTCGACGAATACCGCCCCCCGTTCACGCAGCTGTTCGACGACGTGCTTGTTGTGCACGATCTCCTTGCGCACGTAGACGGGCGCCCCGTAGAGCTCGAGCGCGCGCTCGACCGTTTGCACGGCGCGGTCGACCCCGGCGCAGTAGCCGCGGGGAGCCGCGAGGAGCAGGGTCTCGGGAATAGGGGCCACGCCAGTGAGTCTAGTGTCGCCACTCGCGACCCCGGGCACCGCCGTCAATCGTTGGCCGTAACCGCCTCGAGCACGTCGGCAAACTGCCGGCGGGCCGCCTCGCGCCGCGTGGGGATGTGTTCGGTGGGCACCTCGTCGGCCGGGGCTTCGTACCCCCGCAGGACCTGACGCGCGACCGAGGCGCGGTGGACCTCGTCGGGCCCGTCGTAGATGCGTGCGGCGCGGGCAAAGCGATACATCGCCTCCAGCGGGAGATCGGTCGAGTAGCCAAGGCTGCCGTGGGCCTGGAGTGCGCGGTCGACGACATCGTGCAGGACCTTGGCGCCAAAGAACTTGATCAGCGCGATCTCCTTGCGAGCCGAGGCCACGCCCTCCGTGTCCATCTTCCACGCCGCGTGCAGCGTCATCAGGTGCGCGGCCTGCATCTCAGCCTCGGAGTCGGCAATCCAGTTCTGGACGGTCTCGTGCTTGGCGAGCACCGCACCGTGGGCGTAGCGGTACAGCGAGCGCTCGCACAGC
>JBOGYN010000541.1:0-3809 GCA_050696855.1 Solirubrobacteraceae bacterium
GCCGGTACCAGGACCTCGTCGCCGGCCCCGACCCCGAGAACCTGGAGGGCGAGGATCAGCGCGGCCGTGCACGAGGAGACGCAGCGGGCGTGGGGAGCGCCGACGTACTCGGTCAGCATCGTCTCGAAGCGTCCGACCTTGGGTCCGGTCCCGATCCAGCCGGAACGCAGGGATGCGACGACCTCGGCGATTTCGTCCTCGCCGATCGTCGGACTCCCGAATATCAAGAAGTTCTCCCGCATTGCATATACGGTGGCCAGGATGGCCTTGGGCTGACCCGGGCGCTGTGCGCGCGCCCGACTCCTCGCCCCCTGGTGACCGTACCTGGGACGCAACCGGGCGGGGCTAAGCGACGGCTAAACGCAGGGCGGCGATCCGGTTAGACCCGCGTGTCGGTCTTGCACGCACGCCCGGGTGTGGCAGGATCGAGCCCCGATGACCCCCGCTCCCCTCCCCCCCGGCCCCAGCCTGCCCCGAGTGCTGCAGACGGCCGGCTTTCTGTTCGGCGGCGCCCGCTTTCTGGAAGCGTGCCGACGCCGCTACGGCGACGCGGTCACCTTTGGGACGGTGTTTGACCAGCGCTTCGTGATGGTCTTCGATCCCGAGCTGCTCAAGCAGGTCTTCCAGGGGTCAAATGCCCAGCTACACGCCGGCGAGGCCAACGCTGTGCTCGGCCCGATCCTCGGCGAGCGCTCGGTGCTCCTGCTCGATGGGGCCGAGCACCTGCGCCACCGCAAGCTGATGCTCCCGGCCTTCCACGGCCGCCAGCTGGCCGCCCACGCCGAGACGATGCGGGCCGCCGCCGACCTCGAGATCGACAGCTGGCCGGTGGGTCAGCCCTTCACGCTGCTGCCCAGCATGCAGTCGCTGACCCTGCGGATCATCCTGCGCGCCGTCTTTGGCTATGAGCCCGGAGCCGCCGAAGCGGAGCTGCGCGGACGACTGCGCGGGATGGTCGGGCCCCTGGCCCGGCCCCGCGGGATGCTGATCATCTCGGCGCTGCTGCGCGGCCGCGGCGATCGGCGGGCCAGCCGCGAGTTCGAGACCCGCAAGCGTGCCGTGGATGAGATCCTCTATGCGGAGATAGCCCGCCGGCGCCGGGAGCCCGACCTGGCGGAGCGCGACGACGTCTTCTCAGCCCTGCTGCTCGCCCGTGATGAGGAGGGGATCGCGCTCAACGATCGTGAGGTCCGCGATGAGCTGCTCACGCTCCTGCTGGCCGGCCACGAGACGACCGCCACCGGCCTGGCCTGGACGCTCGACCTGCTGCTGCACGACGAGCGCGTGCTCGGCCTCGCCCGCTGCGGAGACGAGGGCTACCTGGACGCGGTCGTCAAAGAAGCGCTGCGGATCCGCCCGGTGATTCCGGGAGTGGGACGCGTCGTGCGCGGGGAGCCGTTCCGACTGGGCCGGTACGAGGTTCCCCCGGGGATCGAGATCAACCCGTCGATCCGGACCATCCATCGCCGCGCCGACCTCTACCCCAAGCCGGCCCGCTTCCAGCCTGAGCGTTTCCTGGGGACTGGTGGGGCTCCGATACCCGACACCTACACCTGGGTCCCGTTCGGCGGTGGCACCCGGCGCTGCCTGGGCGCGAGCTTCGCGCTGATGGAGATGCGGATCATCCTCGGCCGGGTGCTGGAACGGACCCACCTGACCGCGGTCGACGACCGGCTGGCCAAAGCCCAGTTCCGCGCCATCACCCTGTCACCGAAGGGTGGCGTTCGGGTCCGCCAGTCCCGCGCCCCGCAACCCGCGGTAGTCCCTGAGCCCGAGCGCGAACCCGTCGCCTGAAGGTCAGCGGGCGCCGGTCGCGTAGCGGATGATCGAGAGATCGGTCAGCCACTCCACCGGGGAGAGATCGTCGCGATACACAGTCCCGCCCGAAAGTGCCGGGTGCAGGCGGCCGCTGACCCCGGCCAGCAGCGAGCGCAGCCCGACCGGGACTCCGGCTTGCGCGGCCAGCAGCCGGTTGCTCGAGACCGGGCGACGGCTGGCCAGCACGAGCGAGTTGTCGGCGCTGAAGCGATCTCGGGCGACGGCCGGGAAGACGGCGTGCAGCGTCGCCGAGACGACCTTCTCCAGCGCGTCAGACCCGGGAAGGTGCCCGACGTTGACGATCAGCACGCCACCCGGGTTCAGGTGCTCGCGGACCACGGCGAAGAACTCGCGGGTGAGCAGATAGAAGGGGATGTAGGGCTGGCGGTAGGCGTCGAGAAAGATCGCGTCGTAGCGGGCGGGGCTGGCCTGTAGCCAGGGCCGGGCGTCGGCCGTGTACAGGTGCAGGCGCGGGCCGCTGAGATGGAAGTACCGGCGCCCGAGCTTGGAGAGCTCACCGTCGAGCTCGACCGCGTCGACCCGCGTCCTCGGGTAGTAGTGACCGTAGGCGCGGGCGATCGTCCCGGCCGCGTCCCCGAGGATCGCGATTCGGCCCGGAGGCGCGACGCCGCCTGCCCCGGGCAAGACCAGAAAGTCGTCCCAGTAGCCGCCGGTCAGGAAGCTTCCCGGTTGATACAGGGAGTGGATCGCCACCCCTTCGTTGAGCTGAAGCCAGCGCACGCCGTCGCGAAACTGGACGACGCGGGCATATTGGTACTGGGTCTCGGTTTCGTAGATGACGCGTCCGCCGCTGACGTCGGCGCCGATCGCGGCGGGGGGAATGGCGAGCGTCGCCGCCACCGCCAGCGGCACGAGCAGATAGCGCCGCGCGCCCAGGCCGACCGCCGCCACCAGAGCGAGGGCGAGCGCGAAGACGAGAAAGGTCCGGTGGGTGCCGATCAGCGGGATCAACAGCAGCGCGGCCAGGAACGTCCCGATCAGCGACCCGACGGTCGAGATCGCGTACAGCCCGCCGGTCGTGCGCCCGGTATCGCTCAGGCTGGCGACGGTCAGGCGGTTGGCGTAGGGCGCGACCGTGCCCAGCAGCATCACCGGCACCGCCACCAGCACGAGCACCGCCGCCAGTGAGCCCAGGAACGCCCCCACCGAGAGCGACCCCAAGGCGGCGACCGAGAGGCGCAAGAACGGTCCCGAGACGAACGGAACGATGGCGAGCAGGACGGCCGCCAGGAGCACGATCGCGCACAGCCCGTCCAGGGTGGGACGGCGATCGGCGATCCGGCCGCCGATCGCGTAGCCGGCCGAGAGGGCGATCAGCACGGTCGCGATCGTGTTGGCCCAGATGATCGTCGAGGCCCCGAAGTAGGGCGCGAGCAGGCGGGCGGCGGAGATCTCGGCCCCCAAGCTCGAGGCCCCGACCGTGAACACGACCGCCCGCAGCAGCAGCGGGCGCTGCGGCGCTCGGGACGGTGTCGGCGCGCGCGCCGTCGGAGGGGTGGTTGCGGCGACCTCGCCGGCCTGGGCCATCACGAGCAGATTAGGCTCTCGCCCCACGATGCTGCTCTACACCAACGCCCTGTCGGGCAACTGCTGCCAGGTTCGCCTGCTACTCGCGCAGCTCGGACGCGAGTACGAATGCCGGGAGGGTGGCGGCGCAACCCGGGCACATCGCCATCACGGATTGACCGTCTCGTCGGCGGCCCGGGCGTCGGCGTTGGCCAGGATCGCCTCGCGGACATAGGCGGCCAACCCCGGCGCGACGCGGTCGTAGCTGGCGGTGAAGCGCGGATCGGCGACGTACATCTCGGCCAAGTTGCGGTGCATGGTGAGGCTGACCGGATAGAGCCACTCGGTGATGTGCTGACGGTGACGCTCGGCCACGGCCCGGGCCGGTTCGCCGTCGGCCGGCTCGCCGGCCGCCATCAGCGCGGCGAAGTCGGTCGGTCGCAGGAGGCCGATCTCGTCGTAGT
>JBOGYN010000542.1:0-4989 GCA_050696855.1 Solirubrobacteraceae bacterium
CCTCGAGATCTTCGACGGCGATCTCGAGCTTGTCCGCCGCAGCATCCTTCGCCTGCTGGATCAGGTCGCGGATCGCCCCCGTGATCGCGTAGCCACCCCATACGGTCCCCCGGCTGGAGAACGCCCCTTGTCCTTCGGGCACCACCGCCGTGTCCTTGTACGAGATGCGGATCCGCTCGATCGCTACCCGCAGCGCATCGGCGGCGATCTGCGAGAGCACGGTCTCCACCCCCTGGCCGACGGACGCGATCCCCACGTGGGCGGTGAATGTTCCATCCTTCTCGGCGACCACCCGGGCCTGTTCGAACACGCCCGGGTTGCCCATCTCGATGAACGCGGTCGCCGCTAGGCCCACGCGCTCGCCGCGGCGCCGTCGCGCGTCCGTGGTGCGGCGGAGCGCCGGGTAGTCGACGTGCTCCAGCAGCGTCCGGAACACCCGCGGGAAGTCCCCTTCGTCGTACAGCACCGGCTTGCCGGTGTCGACGTCGGGAAGGCCGCTGTCGTAGGGCATGTCCGCAGGAGCGACGAGATTGTGCAGCCGCACCTCGATCGGATCCATTCCCAGCTCCCGGGCGACTAGGTCGACCATCCGCTCACGCACGAAGGTCGGCTCGTACTGCCCGGGGCCGCGATAGGTTCCGGCGGGGGTCTTGTTGCTCAGCACCGACAGCGCCTCGACTTCGTACGCCTGCCAGCGGTAGGGCCCGGGGGTGTGGTTGAGCATGAGACTCGGAAGCAGCACGCTGCCGTGGGTCCTGGCGTACGCCCCCTGGTTGAACCACGCCTTGGCGCGGAAGCCGAGCAGGGTGCCGTCCTTTGCTGCCGCGTACTCGACATCCCACTGCTGCTCACGGGAATGATTGAGGGCGATGAGATTCTCGCGCCGGTCCTCGACCCACTTCACGGGCCGGCCGAGCTCGATCGCCAGCCATGGGATCAGGTAGTCCTCGGGATAGAATTCTCCGCGCGCGCCGAACCCGCCCCCGACGTCGCCCTCGATGCAGCGGATCGACTCTGGCTCGCGCTCGAGCAGCGTGGCCAGGATCCGGCGATTGAAGTGCTTGACCTTGGCGGCGCCCCACACCGTCAGCTGTGACGCCGACGGATCGTTCTCGGCGATCAGGCAACGTGGCTCGAGCGGGACCGCCCCATGGCGCTGGACGCTGAAGTGCTGTTTGATGACGACGGCGGCCTGCTCGAACAGCTTGTCGAGGTCCTGCCCATGGCTGACGCTGATCCGGTCGATGACGTTGGTGCCGATCGCGGGATGCAGCAGCGCCGCCGAGGCGGACTCCGCCGCCACGGGATCGAGCACGGCAGCGATCGGCGCCATGTCGACCGAGATCGCGTCGGCGGCATCCTCGGCCAGATACGGATCGACGGCGACCACCACCGCGATCGGATCGCCGACGTACCGGACTCGATCTCGGGCCAGGGGGGGTTGGAGCACGCGGTCGGCGTTCTCGGTGGCAAACAGGCGGATCGGGATGTGGACGTCGGGAATGTCCTGCGCGGTGATCACGGAGACGACACCGGGACGTCGCGCTGCCGCGGCGGTGTCGATCGAGCGGATCGTTCCGTGGCTGATCTGGCTGCGCACAATCCGCGCGTGCAGCTGACCGGGGCGTTCGAAGTCGGCGCCGTACACGGCGTCGCCTGTCAGCAGCCGCGCGTCCTCGACGCGGGGAATCGAACGGCCGACATATGCTTGCCTGGTTGCGGTCATCCTTCAGCCCCAGCCTACGGATCGTAGGTACGGCGCCCGGGCCTGTCATCGGGGAAACCCCTCCCGGGGACGGGGTTTCCCTTCGCCGCGCCGCTCACAGCCGGCTGCCCTGCACGGTCAGTCCGTAGACGTCGGAGCGGCGGTCGGCACGCGGGTTGATCAGCTCGCCGCGGGCTTGCGCCAGCCGCACGGCATCGAGGTCGATCGTGGTCACGGCAAGCTCGTCGCGGTCGCCGGGCGCCGGACCGAGCGGGACCCCGCCGTACGGGTCGCACACGACCGACGAGCCGAGGAACTGCTGCTCGAACGCCTCGCCGGCCTGCGAGGCACACGCGATGTAGACCTGATCGAGGTTCGCCTGTACCTGGGCGCCCCGCGCCTGCGGGCAGAACCCCTCGCGATCGGACCGCTCCTGATCGAAGCCGGGCACCCACGCCGTCGGCACGCAGATCAGTTCCGCCCCGCGCAGGGACAGGATCCGTGCCGTCTCGACGAACCGCAGGTCGTAGCAGACGCACAGCCCGACGATGCCAAACGGCAGCTGGGCAACCGGTAACCCGCGATCACCGGGCGCGAACATCTCCCGCTCGCGAGCGAAGGTGTGAAGCTTTCGGTAGTGCAGGAGCACGCCGGTGGGCCCGACGAGCACGGCGGTGTTGTAGAGACGCTCGCCGTCTCGCTCGCAGAAGCCTCCCGCCACGTAGCCGCTCTCGCTGGCCGCGAGCTCCTGCCACGCCTGCACGGTGGGCCCGTCGCGCGGCTCTGAGTGGTCGCTCTGAAAGGTGGCGTCGAGCCGGTAGCCCGGGACGATCAGCTCGGGCAATACGACCAGCTGCGCCCCGCGCGCAAACAGCGCGCGGGCGGCGTCGAGGGTCAGCTGGCGGTTGGAGGCGGGATCTGCCCTCGCAGTTATCTGCCCGATGCCGACGGTCAGCTCACGCATCGTCGCGAGTGTGCCTCGCCGCCGGCTCCTCGCTCAGCACGCCGGCGGCGCGAAGTCCGTCCACGTCCGCCGGGCACGGGCCGCCGACGCTCTCGATCGGGTGGCCGCGATCGGCGCGGACCTGGTGCTTGATCCCCTTGGGCACGTGGACCACCTGGCCCGCGGCGATTCGATGATCGACGCCGTGGGAGAGATCGGAGATCGTGCCCTCGCCCGAGAGGATGAGGATCGTGTCCTCCGAGACTGGGTGCGTGTGCGGAAAGTTGGCCTCGCCCGGCACCATCAGGACGTAGTTCATGTTGGCGGTCAGTGCGCCGACGCCCGGCCACACGACCAGACGCGCGTCACGCGCGATCATCGGCAAGCGAACCGTCGCCTCGTCGCGGTGATAGACGCGGATCGCCATGTCTACCTCGGCCCCTCGTACAGCGCCGGATCCGGAGGCGAGGGTCCGCCGACGAGCGACAGCCCGTGCTCGCCCGCGCTCAGCACGTACATCGTTCCGGGGTCGATGTGCACCATCGAGCCGGGCCGCAGTGCCTCCGCCTCTGCGGCGTCCACGTCGACCGTCTCGCCGCTACCCCCGATCACGTAATACACGGCCTCGGAGGGATGGCGCAACTTGATCGTGCTGGCTCCCGCGGCCAGCTCGATCCGGTGAATCGAACGCAGTTGAGCGCCAATGCCCGGCCAGATCACCGCGTGTGCGCTGCCCTCTCCCTCGACGATCGCGAGCGGGGGCCCGTCTTCGAGCGCGACAACCTGAATCTGATCGTCCCCTTCCATCATCCGACGACGGTGTAGGCCTCGGCCGACGCTCGGGCCGGAATCACGATCGCCAGAACCTGCGCGCCCCCCGGTCCCCCACGGATCCCGTGCTCGACGTCGGCTTCGATCACCGACCAGTCGCCGGCGGACATCGGGGCGGCGTGATCCGCAACCGTCATCTCGACCTCGCCCACTTCGATCAGCGTGATCTGCTGCTGCGGGTGGCGGTGGAGCGGGAAGGTGGCACCGGGGTCAAAGCTGTAGCGGGTGACGGTTGCCTTGTCCGAGGTGAAGGTCCGCCGCACGACTCCCGCGTAGACCTCCTTTGCCGGCAGTTCGTCGAATCGTCCGGCCATGTCAGTCATCGATGAACGCGACGACACGGCAGGGCGACGCTTCCCCGCCTTCGATCGGGATCGGGAACGCGCCGATGAGGCAGCGATGGCCGGCCGCCTGCTCGATGTTGCCTCCCATGTTCTCGACGTGCAGGACGCCGGCGGGGAACGGCACCTTGTGCATGACGAAGATGTCGTCCTCGGGGAAGCGCTCGTTCAAGTTGATCCCTGTCTCCTGCTCAAATCGCCGGGCCGCGTCGGGCCGCTTGTAGCGGATCGAGGTGTTCATCGGGTGGTCGGCTGAGCCGCAGTCAAAGCCCGTCCACGCGAACTCCATCTCCACCAGCCACTCGGCGAACCTGCGGTCGCCACCGGGATGGCGCAGGAAGTAGCGCTCCTCATCCTCCTCAGGAGCGCCGTTGAAATACCGGTGGTAGCCGGTGCGGTAGATCAAGATGTCGCCCTTGCGGACTTCGACCCGATCGGTGATGTGCTCGGGCGTGATCACGGCCCAATCGTGCATGTCCTCCGAGATATCGACGATCACCCCCTCCCGGCACAGGCGCTCGATCGGCAGGGAGGCGATATCGGCACCCCCGGACACGATGTGCATCTGGCTGTCGAAGTGTGTCCCGGAATGCAGCGGTAACTCGAGCAATTGCGAAACGATTCCGTTTGTGGAATGCCGCTGGAAATACGACAGCTTCGGCGACGGGTACCCGACCCACCCCGGCGTGTGTATTGAGAACGTGTGTGTCAGGTCGACGAGTTTCATCCCTTACCTCTTCTCCGATCGGGTTTCGTGCGCCGGCGGCCGCCAGCACGCGCGAGCTCCAGCACGCGCGCGGGAGCGAGCGGCAAGACATTTGCTTCGGCGCCGAGCGCATCGGAGACGGCATTGGCGATCGCGGCGCCGGCCGCGGCGGTCCCACCCTCGCCCGCACCCTTGGCACCCAGGGGAGTCAGCGGCGTCGGAGCGTCCTCGGTGATGAGAACCTCGACGTGGGGGACCTCGGTTGCGGTCGGCAGCAGATAATCCATGAACGAGCCACTCGCGAGCTGCCCCGATTCGTCGTAGGCAAGCTCTTCGAACAGGGCGCCCCCGACGCCCTGAGCCGCGCCGCCCACGACCTGCCCCTCGACCAGCTGGGGGTTGATCGCGCGCCCGACGTCATAGGCGATCGCGTAGCGGTCAATACGGATACCGCCCGTCTCGA
>JBOGYN010000543.1:0-1834 GCA_050696855.1 Solirubrobacteraceae bacterium
ATCACCCAGGAGATCATGGAAGTCGTCGCCGGCGCCGAGGGGCTCGGCTAGCCTCGAGCGGCGCCTACACAGGAGAAGAAATGTCTGCCACCACCGAAACCAGCACCAGCGAGTCACAGCAGAACACCGGCACGATCGAGGAGATCCAGGGGGTCGTGATCGAGGCCGTGTTCCCAGACAAGCTGCCGCACCTCAACAACGCGATCCTGGTCAAGCGTCCCGAAGCCGCCCGGGCCGAGGAGGACGAGGACATCGCCGCGGGCAGCAGCGAGTACCTGGTCTGCGAGGTGCAGCAGCACCTCGGCGATGACCGCATCCGCGCGGTGGCCATGGACACCACCGACGGCCTGTCCCGCGGGACCGAAGTGATCGACACCGGCGCGCCGATCACTGTGCCGGTCGGCAAGGCCACGCTCGGGCGGATCTTCAACCTGCTCGGCGAGCCGATCGACCTCGGCGACCAGCTTCCCGAGGACACCGAGCGCTGGCCGATCCACCGCGCCGCGCCGACCGTCGAGGCGCTGACCCCGACCACCGAGATGTTTGAGACCGGGATCAAGGTCATCGACCTGCTGGCCCCCTATGCCCGCGGCGGCAAGGTCGGCCTATTCGGCGGCGCCGGCGTTGGCAAGACCGTGATCATCCAGGAGCTGATCCACAATCTGGCCCAGGAGCACGGCGGTCTGTCGGCCTTCTGCGGGGTCGGCGAGCGCTCGCGTGAGGGCAACGACCTCTGGCTGGAGATGAAGGAGTCAGGCGTGCTGGACAAGACGATGCTCGTCTTCGGCCAGATGAACGAGCCCCCTGGCGCCCGCATGCGCGTCGCCCTCTCCGGTCTAACGATGGCGGAGTACTTCCGCGATCAGGAGGGCCAGGACGTGCTTCTGTTCATCGACAACATCTTCCGCTTCGTCCAGGCCGGCTCCGAGGTCTCGGCCCTACTCGGCCGGATGCCCTCCCAGGTCGGCTACCAGCCCACGCTGGAGTCCGAGATGGGCCAGCTGCAGGAGCGGATCACGTCGACCCGTAAGGGCTCGGTCACATCGATCCAGGCCATCTACGTGCCGGCGGACGACTTGACCGACCCCGCCCCGGCCTCGGCCTTCGCCCACCTGAACTCGACCACGTCGCTGTCGCGGTCGATTTCGGAGAAGGGCATCTATCCGGCTGTCGACCCGCTGGACTCGACCTCGACGATCCTCAAGCCCGAGATCGTCGGCGAGGAGCACTTCCAGGTCGCCAACCAGGTCAAGGAGGTGCTGCAGCGCTATCAGGAGCTGCAGGACATCATCGCCATCCTGGGCATCGACGAGCTCTCCGACGAGGACCGGCTCACGGTCAACCGGGCGCGGCGCATCGAGCGCTTCCTCTCCCAGCCGTTCTTCGTCGCCGAGCAGTTCACCGGCACCCCCGGCCAGTACGTGCCGGTCGCCGAGTCGATCCGCGGCTTCAAGGAGATCCTCGAGGGCAAGCACGACGACGCCCCCGAGCGCGCCTTCTTCATGAAGGGCTCGATCGACCAGGTCGCCGAGGAGTCGCGCGGCGCGGCGGACGCCGAGGAGCAGTCCGGCGGCGCCGAGGCCGAGGCCGAGTCAGACGAGCCCGAGAGCTCGGGCGCGGAGGACGGCGAGGGTCAGGGCGAGGCCGCCGACGCGGACGCCGCGTCGGCGTCGGGCACCGAGGCCGGCTGACCCCGGGCGGTCACGGAGAGCTTTGAGCCATGGCCCATGAGCCGTTTCGAGTCGAGGTGCTCACGCCCGACGGAGAGGTGTTCAACGAGGAGATCGAGATGGTCTCGACGCGCACCGCGCTGGGCGAGATCGGCGTGCTCGCC
>JBOGYN010000544.1:0-2311 GCA_050696855.1 Solirubrobacteraceae bacterium
ACCGGACGGGCACGTGCTCTGGTTGTGCTGGCGCGCGTCCGCGCCCACGCGCACGCCAGACGGAGCGCTACCTCCGTTCAGGCCGCGTGAAGGCTGAAGCGCACCCGCGTGCCGCGGCCCGACTCAGCCAGCCAGATCCGCCCGCCGTGCGCCTCGACGATCGCTCGGGAGACGGCCAGGCCCAGCCCGGCGCCATCCCCGGTGCGGGCCGCGTTAGGGCCGGCGCGATAGAAGGCGGTAAAGACGTGCTCACGGTCGGCGTCGGCGATCCCGTCTCCCGTGTCGGCGATCTCGATCTCGATCCCAGACGCGACCGGCTCGGCTCGCACGACCACACTACCGTCAGCTGGGGTGTGGCGGATGGCGTTCTGGATCAGGTTGAAGAGCACGCGTTGAAGCTTTTCCGGATTGGCTCTCGCCGGACTCAGTTCGGGCGGAATCTGCGCGACCACGGCCACGCCCTTGCTCTCGGCCTCGAGCCGCATCGCCTCGACCGTCTCCTCCACCAGCTCGCCCAGTGGCACCCGCTCCAGCGACCAGCTGATGTCGCCGGCCTCGAGCCGGGAGAGCTCGAAGAGATCGTCGATCAGGGCGCTGACGGCATCGATGTGCGTCCGCATGCGGCCCAGATAGCTGCGGCGAAGCTCCCCATCGACGATGTCGTCGCCGACCGCGTCGGCCAGCAGCCGCAGCGACGTAATCGGAGTGCGTAGGTCGTGCGAGACGGCGGCGACCAGGGCCCGCCGAGCCGAATCGGACTGGTCACGGGCCGACTCCTCGTCGCGCAGAGCGGCGATCATCGCGTTGGCCGCCACGGCCAGCTCGGCCAGCTCATCGCGCGCGGTCGTCTGAATCGTCACCTCGCGCGAGCCCCGGCCGACCGCGCCCAGGCCGTCCCGGATCGCCTCGACGTCGCGCAGGATTCCGCCGGCGATGAGCCGGGCGCCCAGCACCGCCAGCACACCGGCCAAAACCACGATCGCCGCCACCAGGATCGCCTCGTGGTCGGAGAGGACCATCAGCAACGCGATCACGACCAGCGCGATCAGCACGGGCGCGACGCCGATCGCCACCACCACCACGAACTGCCGGGACAGTGGACCGGCGCCGGTGCGTACCCGGCCCGACAGGGTGCGCCCGAACGTGCTCACGGCGTGAACCGATAACCGACGCCCCACACGGTCTGGATGTGGTGGGGCTGGGCGGGGTCGGCCTCGATCTTGGCGCGCAGCCGCCGGATGTGGACGGTCACGGTCGAGGTGTCGGTGTAAAACGAGTACTGCCAGATCGCGTCCATCAGCTGGTTGCGCGAGAAGACCTGCCCGGGATGACGGGCGAGGAAGAGCAGAAGATCGAACTCGCGCTGCGTGAGCTGGGCCTCCACCCCGCGGACGATCACCCGTCGCGAGGCCGGCTCAATCGTCAGCTCGGTCAGCTCGATCGGGGCATCGTGGATGGGCGAGGTGTCGATCCGGCGCAGCACCGCGTCTACGCGGGCCACCAGTTCGACGGGTGAGAACGGCTTGACCACGTAGTCATCAGCTCCCATGCGCAGCCCGATCACGCGGTCTGACTCCTCGCCCTTGGCGGTCAGCAGGATGGTGGCGATCCGCTCGGGGTCGTGTTCACGCAGCCGCCGCATCACTTCGAGTCCGTCGATCCCGGGCAGCATCAGATCTAGGACGACCAGGTCGGGCCGATCGCTGGCCACCAGCTCGAGCGCTTGCGCTCCATCGGCCGCGATCCGGGTCCGGTATCCGGCCCGCCCGAGGTATCGGGAGACCACCTCGGCGATCGTGGGCTCGTCGTCAACCACCAGCACCGACCCGCGGCTTGGTTCCTCCATACCGCCATTCTCACACCGCGCCGGCCAGATAGGACGATCCCGGGCAGCCGTTCATCGCCGGTTAAGAACCGCAAATCCCCACGAACGGCCCGCACAGTGAGAGAGTGGAGGCTCAGACTGCATCCAACTTCTCTGGAGGTAGCAATGGCAGACAGTGTCTATCGCGTCACCGAAGTGGTCGGGGTCAGCAGCGAGTCGTGGGAGGCGGCAGCGCGCCTCGCCGTCGAGACCGCCGCCAAGAGCGTGCGTGAGTTGCGCGTCGCCGAGGTCGTACGCCAGGACCTCACGATCCAGGACGGCGGTGTCCTCAACTACCGCGTGCGGCTCGGGATCTCGTTCAAGTACGAGCCCAACCAGTGACCCCCAAGCTCGCTTAGGGCTGCGGGGGCCGCGTCGGCGCGCGGCCCCCGCCCCAGTACGAGCGTCTGGTGATTGCCCCGCGGGAGCCCGACGGCTACTTCGTAT